>JACDAK010000307.1 GCA_013695495.1 Blastocatellia bacterium
ACGGTGGATGACGGGGCCGAACTCCGTCGACCAAAATTCGCGCGCTTCGGTAGCGATTGCATCGCCGTTTTTGAACGGCACCGCGATAACGTGCTGCGTCACACTTACAGATTTGCCGTCAAGCAGATAGCTGTCGGGCTCCTCGGGGTCCGCGTCCAGTGCGTAGATCTCATCAAGGTCTTGATTGTTGTTCGTCGTCGAAAACCCGAGGTCGCGGTTGAACCCGCCGATCACGCCAAACGGCCCGCCGATGCGAAAGTCGCCGTAAAAATCGATCACGCCGGGCACCGTCATATGTGCTTCGTAATAGCCCGCCGACCAGCGGAGATGCGGATTGCGAACAAGAATCGCTTTACCCGAGGTCGTGCGGTTCGGCGCCAGCGCCCATGCGTTTGAACCGTCGTCGGGCCCTTCGCCCTCGGCGTCATTGTCGTCAACCACAGGAGCGTCCTTGTTGTTTAGCCGATTGATAAAATTGCGGATCTTCTGTGCAGAGGGTTGCGAAAACTCGGTCGCGAGAACGTCAAAGCCCGTCAGGTCGGTCGGCATTCCCGCAGGAAAATGCTGGGGATTTAGCTCGATGTAGCGATTAAGCCCTTCAGCAAATCCTTCGTAAACGTCCCGCACGTCCTGTGAAAGCGAGGCGTATTTACCCGCATTCTTAATGTGCTCGCGTCTGATCGCAAAATCCGAATCGATTCGTTCAAAGCCTTCAACCGACGCCCAGCGGCCGCTCGCCGCAAGCACACGCATACCAGTGCGCGAGCCGTGATCTTCTGACTGCACCCACGCCAATCCATAACCCGCGGCGCGCAGGTCTTCGGCACGGATGTGCGGCACGCCGTAAGCCGTGCGGACTATCTCAACCCGCTGCCGGGTCTCACGAACGCTCTCGGCCGAAGACGCAGCGAAAGGCGCAACCGCCGATTCAAACGTGACCGGCCCTGCCGCAGACACCAACAACGCGAGGATAAAAAATAATGTGATCTTCATTTATTTTCGAAGGGAGAGAGGTTTTTGATACACGAATATAGCATAGCCCGCCGGCCTCATTCACCACGCGAAAAAAAAAGCCGCCTTTTCAGACGACCTCTTTTCGACGAACTATTAACGTTTATGCGTTTGCGCCAACTAGACGCGGATTCGCTTTCTTCTTCAAAAGCTTGCGAAGCTTCAACCGAGCCTTATGCAGCTGCGATTTCGAAGTTCCTACCGAACAGCCAAGGATCCTCGCGACCTCTTCGTGTTCAAATCCTTCGACATCATGCAGAAGGAACACGTTCTTATAACCATTCGGCAACTGTTCGATCGCGCTTTCGAGTGCGATCTTGTCGACGACCCTCATTTTCTCGGGGTCGGACGTCCCCGTCACGATCTGATCCGGCGTTTCGCCTTCGTCAGTGACCTTTTCATATTTTACATTCCGCTTGCGGAAGTGCATTAAAACCTGATTAACCGTCATCCGGTGGAGCCATGTTGTAAAGGCCGAGTCACCGCGGAAACTGCCGATCTTGCGATAGAGCTGAATGAACACGTCCTGCGTAAGATCTTCAGCCTCATAGGCATTCTGTAGCATTCTTAGACAGATCGAATACACCCGTCTGTGATGCCGCTGGTAAACTTCCTCAAAAGCTACCATGTCGCCTGTCGAAGAGGCCTGTGCCAATTCAAAATCGGTGGCGTCCGATGGGTTGGCGATCACCTTTGAATCTTTTGCCGTCGTGCCTTCGGCACCATGTGTTCCCTCTTGAAAAACCGGATAGTTGAGTGTTTCTGTTGTCATAACCTTGTTCCCCCTCGCTCTAGATAAGTCAATTGCCGTGCCATCGACACTACTACCTATATTTGTCACGCGAAAGCGTTTATTTTGTTGCTTTTTCCCAGGCATACCTTTATATTCGCGTAACATCAAAGCTAAGATTCAGCCCAATAGGTGTAGAAGTTCAACAAGTAGATACACGATTTGGTGTGCATCACATCAGTACGACATAGTGAGATCACAAGCGCTAAATCCCGGTAATATCGAAACTAAAAGAGTTAACGCCCTTCGCGCCCTTTTTCATGCATCCCTTTTCGCCGCGTTTATATTCCTGATAAATCTTTCTTGGGCAGCGGGTCAGACGCCCAATGCTAATTTCCAGAGCCAGGAGATCTCAGAAGTAGACGGGATTCCTGTACTGATCAAGAATTTGCCGGACTGGCAGGCGGTTCAAAGTTCGACAATTATAACGAACAGTGTTGAGGGGGTTCGCGCCGCAATTGGCGATAGGCCTGTGCTGGCGAACGTTGAGTTCATTCCGGGTACCGAAGCGGTAACCGCAACGTACCCAGCGGGCCAACTGCTGATCATCGAATACACGTCTCCGCAGACTGCGACAGAGGCTAATTTTCATTTCGCACTGGCATTAGCGGATAACCCTTCGGACCCGCCCATCATTTTCCGGCGGATCGGCAATTACCTTACCTTTGTCTTCGACGCGCCGGATGCGGCGGCTGCTAACGCGTTGCTTGATCAGATCAGGTACGGGAAGTATGTACAGTGGCTGGGCGAAGATCCTTATCTCCTGCAGAAGTTCGAGCGATATTTTGCAATGACCTCCCGCGACGTAGCTCTCTCTACCGTGCTGTGGATCTTGCTATGTGCAGCGCTTGCGATCGGCGTGGGTGTTGCCACGGGCGTCATCTTTTACCGACACCGTGAACGCGAACGGCTGACCCGGACGCGTTTTTCAGACGCAGGCGGGCTAACGCGACTCAACCTCGACGACCTCACGGAACCGATCGTTCCGGAGTAGTCTTTCTTAGTCCGGCAGCGCTTCCATCAATCGGTCGATATCTTCCTTGTTGTTATAAAAGTGCGGCGAGAAACGAAGCCTGTCGCCGCGTGCGGAGACGATCACGTCGCGCTCACGGAGAGCCTCGTAAATTTCCTGGCTTGTTAACCCTCCGCGGTGCTTAACACACACAATTGCCGAGCGTTCGCCTCGCTCGCGCGAGCTGATAAGGTGATAATTGGTGTCCGCGAGACGTTCACAGAGATAGGTAGAGAGTTCGTCCAGATAAGCGTCGATCTTCGTCAATCCGGTTTCCGTAAGCAGCTTCAGGCTTTGCTCAAGGCCATAGAACAGCGACGATGTCCCGGTCCCGCTTTCCCAGGCGAGAGCGTTGGGCTTGAAAGGCTGCTCAAGATCGTCGAAATCCCAGGGCGTCTCAACACTGATCCAGCCGACAAACGCGGGTTTGATGCGGTCGCGCGCGCGGTCCGATAGGTACATTACGCCCATCCCCTCGGGCGCGCTCAGCCATTTGTGACTGGCACCGGCGGCGGCGTCCACGTACTGTGCCGGTAGGTCAAAACCCATGGCCCCCAGCCCTTGTATCACGTCCACGACAAACAGCGCGTCATGTTCACGCGCGGCCTTCCCAATGCGTTCGAGGTCAGCGCGAAAACCCGACCCGAACTGAACCGCGCTCACGGCAACCACCTTCGTTTTGCCGTCAATTGCCGCGATCAGCTCATCAATTTCATACCGCCCGTCGCGTTCCGGCACGATCCGCATTTCCACGCCGTGCTCATCCCGCACGTTCCGCCAAGGGTAGAAATTCGCGGGGAACTCGCGTCCGAGCGTTGCAATGTTGTCGCCTGCTTTCCAGTCCAACCCCGCAGCGATCGCCGCGATGCCGTCCGACGTGTTCCGCATAAACGCGACCTGCTCATCGCCCACGCCGAGCATCCCGGCGACCAACGCCCTCGCTCGATTCTTGGTCTTGATCCATTCCGGATAATGCTCTGAGCCATAACGGGCAACGTCGTTCAGCTGAGTCGTCACAGCATCGATAGCGGTCTGCGGCATCGGAGAAACCGCCGCGCTATTCAAATAAGCAAATCGCTCGGTTGCCGGAAAAAGTTTTCTGATCGCTTGATCCATCGTTCCCCAATTAAATCATTGACAGCATGACGTTTGACGGCTAACGTTAGGGTTGGCTGAAGTTACCAACGGGAGCTCCCTGCAAATGCATCAAACACGGTAGATTATGTTCGATTTTCGAAAGAAAGACCAATTTGATTTCGGCTCCATCTCGCCAAACGACGACCGCGATATCGAGGTGATGAAGATGCGGCGTGAGTCGCGTCAGGGCCTCTGGGTCGAAAGCCTGCGGCTTGCCCGTGATGTCTTTCTTATCATCGTCGTCTTTATCC
>JACDAK010000309.1 GCA_013695495.1 Blastocatellia bacterium
TTACCCCCTTCATGACTCCTTTTAAATCGGCGATGTGAGCGAATACTCCGCAGGCCGTGATCGCATCGGCCGGGCGATGGCTCTTGAGCACATGCGCGGCTGTCTCCTCGTTAAAAAAAGCGTGCAGCGTCTCGATCCCCCGCTCGTTCGCGATGCGGACTGGGTCGCCGGAAGGATCAATCCCCAGAAACCGGACGCCGAACGGAATGTAGCCCTGCAAAAGAGTTCCGTCATTCGAACCGATGTCGAGAGCGAATGAGTTGCGATCAAGCCCCATCAATTCCACTAGCTGCTTGGGCAGACTCTGCAAATGAGTCGTGGCCGTTTGCGTTGTCCCGCTCACGAACGGAAAGTTCTTATACACCACCTTGGGATTAACGATATAACCCAGCTGAGTTAACCCGCACTCGAGGCAATGGAAAAGTTGCATCGGATAGAAGGTCTCCGGCCGGTTTAGTTCTGACTTCGTTACGGTCAAATCCCCGACGGGTTGGTGTCCCAAGTCCAGTCCAGGGATCGTAGTCGCCCCGCAGATCTGGCACTTCACGCGCGCCGGTTTACTTCCGGAGGCCTTGCTTCCTCGGAGGCCGCGCGCGCTGCGGGGGATCTCCTGTGTGCTCTCAGCTTCAGTTGTTTGGATCGAATTCATTTGCGTCAGCCTGTAGGGCTCCTTCTGAAGTAATCGCCGAAGCACTCTATAACATGCTCCACATCCTCGTCGGTCATGTCCGGATGACAACCAATGTAGAAGGCCGTTTTGTTAAGCCGTGCAGCCACGGGATAATCGAGAGTGAGATCACCGAAAAGTGTTTGGTAAACCGGCTGATTAATCAGGGGAAGAAGGTAGCGCGTTTCGACGGAATGATTCTCGAGGAAACGAATCAGGTCGTCGCGCAAAATAGCGGGGTTGCGAATGACGAGCGGGTAAAACATGAAGCTATGTTCGGAACCGGGCCGAACTTGCGGTAGCTGAAGCTCATCCTGGAAGGGGGCTAAACCTTTATTCAGACGAGCGACAATCTCCTGCCGCTTTGCGCAGAGAGTCTCGCGCTCCTCCAATTGCGCTTGTCCCAAGGCCGCTTCCATCTCGGTGGCGCGAAAGCTGTGACCGAGGCGAACAAAGGAAAATCGACGATCAGCAATTTCGAAAATGTCCCTGCCTTCGACCTGATCGTCGTCAATGCGAAGATATATAGAATCGCGCCCGTGATTCATCAGGCTTTTGAGGACCACAATCAACTCCGGGTCGTTTGTAGTGCATAGTCCACCTACTCCGGTAGTAATCATATGAGCCGCGTAGGTAGAAAAGCAGCCCACATCGCCAAAGGAACCCACCGAACGCCCTTTGTCGCCCACGAACATAGTCTCGGCGGAATCCTCTATAATCCGTAAATTGTGACGCTGGGCGATCGCGAGGATCGGGTCCATGTCGCAGGGTTGGCCGCCTATGTGGACCGGCATGATCGCGCGCGTGCGAGGCGTGATCATCTTTTCAATCTTAGATGGATCGATGGTATAGTAATGAGGATCTACGTCCACGAATACGGGCTTCAGACCGTTATAGATCACCACGTTGGACGTCGCGACAAAGGTCAGGGCTGGAACTAACACCTCGTCTCCGTCGTTCCATTGATAGACTTCTTTGAGCGCGGCGAGCGCAATGTGCATTGCGCTTGTGCCGCTATTGCACATAAGCCCGAACTTGCACCCGTGGATGGCCGCAAATTCTGCCTCAAACCGCGCCATCACCGGTCCGGCCGTCAGCCTGTTACTCTCCAGCACCGCCATTACAAGCTCTTTGGCCCTTGCTGTGATATGAAAACCGCCAACGCCGATTTGTGCCCGCTTCGTTTCAATCGAGGCCGGGGCTTTCGGGTTCGTCGTGGTCCGGGAGGAGGTTCTATTCACGGGATCTAAAAAGCGTATTTGGCGACGATGCTGAGCTTGCCGTCGATGGTGTTTTGGCAGTGCTCCTCCCCAATGGGAGCCGGAAGTGCGAGACTCCTTTGTGCTCGGCGACGGGACGTGCCTGCGGACCGCCCGTGCGGTTCGAACTATCCCTTATTATTTGGTTGCTCAAACCGGAGCGCCCCTGCGTCGGCCATTTGCGCTCGCTTAGCACCAACCAGTGCTTTCGTTAGCTGGACAGGTTGATAGACGATACTTGACCATAAGAAAACTTCATTGGTGCAGTAGCATTCTTTTGCCTTGATGCGGGCACGCAGTTCCTGCGCGGCCTCGGAGTCCCAAATTTCGAAAAAGCTGTTTATTCGTAAATTGCCCAGTGGACGATGCTGTTCGCAGACGCTCACATCGCCGTTGGCATAAACCACGCCGGTCAACACTCCGGCTTTGCATGGAATAAACTGCGATTCGGTTTCGATGGTTCTAACTTTTGCCCATTGCATCATCGGTTCGACACTCGCGCCGAAACGTTCCTTCTCGCGGTCGGCCCAAACTCGCGCGACGTGCCGGTAAAGTTCTTTGTATTTTTCCAGTTGCGGACCTTGCAGCGACGGATTTTTGCGATCGCCACGAATCACCGCCAAATTGTGATGCTCCATCATTGGGCAATTTTCGTGCAGGTATTCGGTCAATCGCCAGGCTTCGTCCATATTTTCGCTCATCGCCACGGTGTTGGCGTGAATTCTTAGGCGCGGATGTTCCTTTTGCAGTTCCGCCAGCATCGCGTAAGTCTCCATCGCCTTTTCGAAGGACCGCGGATTGCCGCGAAAACGATTGTGATACTCCGGCATCCCATCCAGCGAGATCTCGCAAACAAACATCTGCAGGGTTTTGCTCTCTAAAACCTTGCGCAGCGATTCCTCCGTCCGCTCGGTGAAATAGCCGTTGGTGGGCACATAGATATTTTTGACGTTATTGTTTGCCGTGAAGAGCAGGCATATCTCACCGAATTCTTTATTTATAAAAGGCTCACCGCCAGAGAGGTTGAGATTTTCGAAGTCACCGAGTTCGAGCGAAAGCTTTTGAAATTCTTCAAATTTCAAATCGTCGCGCTTATTCAATGCCTTCCAATAAAAACAATGTTCGCAAGTCAGATTGCAGATTGAGTTGATGAACACAATCATGAACGGAGGCGTTTGCCTTTCCGTGTGATGGGCAGCTCTGAGCGATAATCTCGCATGCCGCCCGATTCTGTTTACGATGGACATTTTTCTACCTCGCGGAGAGTAACTGATATTCCAAGAAATGGGAAATGAAACTTTTCCTGACGGGAACATGAATTCTTGATTTCCTGAAAATCGCGACTCGATTTCCTCTGGCATTTCTCGGAATTAGCGACCCGTTTGGTCTCGGCGGTTTCTGCTCAGATGGAGCCTCATGTCTTCGGGAATGCCGCCGAGGAAGAACAGCGCGGCTGGGTAGGTCACGGAGCCCAGCGCCACACTTAGTGCGAGCTTCTGGCTCGTTCCGATTCCGAGGAGGGCCCCGGCCATTAGTGCGGCGG
>JACDAK010000327.1 GCA_013695495.1 Blastocatellia bacterium
TTCGGCGGCGGGGAGGCCGAACGGGGCTCCGGCGACGTTGCGGAAGATCTTCATGAAATCGCGGTTGGGAAGCGGGTTGGGCGAGGAGATGTCGATCGGGCCGCTGAGTTCGTCGTGTTCGATAAGCCAATAGACGGAGCGGATGAAATCTTCGTCGTGGATCCACGAGATGTATTGGCGACCCGTGGCGGCGGTGCTGCCGAGGCCCTTGCGGACGAGGCCGAGCATGACATCGAAGATGCCGTCGGGGTCGGGGCTCATGGTCATTGCGGAGCGCATCAGGATCTGGCGGGTGCGGGGAGTTTCGGCTTCGAACGCGGTTCGTTCCCATGTGGTGGCGACGTCGATGCTGAAGCGCCAGGTATCAGGCGCGTCGGGCTCGGAGCCGCCGAGGATGCCGGTGACGTCGTCGTTGGGGGCATCGAAGCGATGAGCGTAGATGGTGGCTGTACTCGCCTGGAGCCAGACCTTTGGCGGATTCGCCGAACTTGCGATAGCTTCACCGACAACTCGGGTTGAGTCGACACGGCTATCCATCATTTGGCGGCGGTTTTCGTCATTGTAGCGGCAGTTGACGCTGCGGCCGGCCAGATTAATTACCACATCGGCGCCGTCGAGGTGCGATGCCCATTCACCGAGCGTCTTGCCGTCCCACGCGGCAGTGTTCCAGGGAGCGTCTGCGGGATTCCGGCTGAGGACGGTGACTTCGTGACCGTCAGAATGAAATCTGCGAGCGAGTAATGTGCCGACCTGGCCGGAGCCGCCGGGGATGATAATTTTCATATCGGTAGGTTCACATGCCCTATCTTCAGATGATACCCGATCAATAGACCATTCTGGCCTTAACGGTTCCGCGAACGTCTTTCAACAGCGCTAGAGCTTCCTTTGAGATCTTTTGGTCCACGTCGAGGATGACGTAGCCGATGTCGGGGTTGGTGTTTAGGTATTGGCCGACGATGTTGATGCCGTTTTTGGAGAGGCGTGAGTTTATGCTGCCGAGAACTCCGGGGACGTTCTTGTGGATGTGGAGGATTCGATGGGTGCCGGCCTGGGGTGGAAGGTTGACGGGCGGGACGGTGAGTGAACCTTCGGTCGTGCCGAGTTCGAGATATTTTACAAGCTTATCGGTAACGTCGTGGCCGATGCTTGCCTGGGCTTCTTCGGTAGAACCGCCGATGTGGGGCGTCAGAATAACATTCGGCAGGTTTCGGAGGACGCAATCGAAGGGGGCGGTGTTGGTTTCGGGTTCTTCGGGAAATACGTCGATAGCGGCGCCGCCGAGTTTGCTCGAGCACAGGGCCCCGTTGAGAGCGTCGAGGTCGACGACGTCGCCGCGGCTGTGATTGATCAGGAAGGCGCCGCGGCGCATGATTTTGATCAAAGACGCATCGAGAAGATCTTTTGTCGATTTGTCGGACGGGACATGGAGCGTGACGATGTGTGAGCGCTTGAGCAGGTCTTTGAGATCGCGTACCTGTTTGGCGTTGCCGTGCGGGAGCTTGTTGGCGATGTCGTAGTAGAGGACTTGCATGCCCATGGCTTCGGCCATGATCGAGACTTGTGAGCCGATGTTGCCGTAGCCGACAATGCCGAGCGTTTTGCCGCGGAGTTCGTAGCTGCCTTTCGCCTCTTTGAGCCATTCGCCGCGGTGGGCGGCGGCGTTTTTGTCGGCGATGCGGCGGATGAGGATGACGCAGAGGCCGATGATGAGTTCGGCGACAGAGCGCGTGTTGGAATAGGGCGCGTTGAAAACTGCGATGCCTTTTTGTGTCGCTGAGGTGAGGGCGATCTGGTTTGTGCCGATGCAGAAAGCTCCGATGGCGAGAAGCTTATCGGCGGATTCGATGACGCTGTCTGTCACCTGAGTTTTGGAGCGGATGCCGAGGATGTGGACGCCTTTTATGGCTTCGGCGAGTTCAGAGTCCGTCATGGCACCGCCCATGCGGCGAACCTCAGTGTAACCGCCGGCGCCGAGTTGGCGAACCGCGGCATCGGAAATGTTTTCGAGCAGGAGGACCTTGATCTTGCTTCGGGGGTAGGATGTTGCCGGGGATGTCATATATGAATACATCATACGTGCCACCGTAAAGACTGCCAACGTCCCAATTCATAGTCGACCAACGGTCGTTGCTTTCATTCCGCCTTTTATCGGTTTGCAGGGAGTGCAAAGATAACCGTTAGAATGTGAATCATCGTTGGAGGGCGTCAGTTTAGCCGGTCTTCGGGAGGAGGTTCGACATCTTGAGCGTTTCTGAGTATCTCCACTGCACGGAGCCAATCTCCACGTTTTGAGCGTTCTTCAAATTCGCGGGTAACTTCCCAGCTAGAGATCTGGCTGGCGGGGGCGAGTGCGATGAACTGATCGATAGTTATCTCCTCCCTTTCAGCGATTGCCTTGGCTTGCCTCAGGAGGGTTTCAGGAATCTTAGTACTAACTCTTGTCATTGCAGATCTCCAACGTACCAGCCAGAGGTAGAAAATTTCGTGATGTACGGAAATTGAACAAATTGCATCGATCAATTCGTCGACTGCCGCAGTCGATACAAACGCCTCCATGCCAGAGCGCTTTAGTACATCTTCGTACTCAAGCAGGAGGGGGTCGATACGTTTACGGTCCAGCGTTTATCGTCTAATGTCTGCAGAAAAAGATTTGCCGCCCCTCGCCTTGAGCGAAGAGCAGCAACTAAGACGTTCGTATCAACCACGATTTGAAGATCCGACATTTTCTCTACATATGGATGGTCATGCCGTGGACGCCTTCGGCGGCTTCCATTATGGATTCGGAGACTGTGGGGTGCGCATGGATTATGCGGCCGAGTTCGTCGGCGGTGGTTTCGAGCGCCATGGCGACGACGCATTCGGCGAGCAGCTCGGTCGCATGCGGGCCGATGATGTGCACGCCGAGGACCTCATCGTACTTCGATTCGGCAACGACCTTTACAAAACCATCGGTCTCGCCGAGTATGCGAGCCTTGCCCGA
>JACDAK010000331.1 GCA_013695495.1 Blastocatellia bacterium
GTGCGATGCTGCTCGCCGACATCGTTGATCCGCGTATCCCCACTGGCAGGGCTACGATCGTCGCAACGCACCTGGAGAATCGCACAAAACCTGCGAACCGCGTCGCGCAACTCGGAGAGGTTCTTGCCGAGATCAAGCCAATCCGGCACCCCGTCCTGCTTGCTGGTGATATGAATACGTCCGGAGAGGACATGACCCCAACCACGCTCGGCCGGGAAATAAAAAAGCGCCTCGGCGACCCAAAGTTTTGGATAAAGACCGGAGCGAAATACGCACTCGGTGTCGGGTTGCTTGAGGATATCGCTCTGGGCGGGATGACATTCGGGCGACGTCATGCCGACCCGACAGTCAAGCATATCCCGATCGTGTCACCGAACCCGGAGCGTAGATTTTTCGCTACATTAGAGAATTTTCGCTTTGACGACGGCGGGGGATTCGACTTTCGCGGCGACTCGTCGCGCTCCTGGGGCGGCAGAGGCAATTTACTTTCAAACTCGAACGAGCGCGGAGCAAAAGGCTTCATCACGACCTACGCCGTGAACCGGCCGATCAAGTTTATCGGGAAGTACAAGCTCGACTGGATATTTGTTAAACCGGCCGACAGCGGACGCACCGCGCGCAAACCGAACGACTCGCGGCTGTTCGCGCCGTACAACGGCAGAACGCTTCGGCTGCTGCCGGAGATGATCGAGGACCGCGTTTCCGACCACCGCCCGATGATCGTCGATCTGCCGATCACCGAAACCACGCCTATCGAATAGAGCTATTGAAGATCATCGACGGCAAGAAGATTGCCGCGGCCGAGAATCCAGTTCGGATCAAGCGCCCGTTTGATCTCCGCCATTTCATTCAGATATCGCTCGCCCATCATTACATATAGATATTTTGACTTGAGTTTACCGATGCCGTGTTCAGCCGAGACGGTTCCGCCGACCATGATGGCCTGAGCGACAAAACGGCCATAAAGGTGCCGCGACCGCATTGCCTCATCGTCATCTTTCGGCAGCAGGTTAGCGTGCAGATGACAGTCGCCGATGTGGCCGAAAATGACATAGTCGATCTTGCTCGCGTCGAGCATCTGCTTTTGATATTTGAGAAACCCTGCGAAGGTCGAGTCGGGCACCGCCATGTCCGTCCCGATCTTCTTCTGCCCGTTGCGAACGACGCGCTCGTTAACCGCTACGGGCAGTGCGTGGCGGAATGCTCGCATCTTCTCGCGATCCTGTTCGGTGGTCGTGAACCACGAGCCGTCGAGGTCGGCGTGATGCTTCTCTAGCAGCGTGTTCCAAGCCTCAAAAAGCCCGTCTTCAGTTTCAGCAGTTGTTTCCTGTTCGAAAAAGATCGCTCCAGCCATGCCGGCCGGCGTTTCCGGAAATTGCTCGTGAATAAACGCAAGCGAGCGGTCGTCAAAATATTCGATAAGCGAAGCACCTAACCCCACGCCGCAATCGAACGACAAAGCCTTAGCGTCATCAACGAACGCCAGAAGGTCGTCATGCCGTGCAAAAAAGACGATGCCGGAAAAGAACGATTCAGACTTGGGCAGCAGCTTGAGCCGGATCTCTGTGATCACGCCCAACGTGCCTTCGCTGCCAATGAAGAGGTCGATCGCATCAAAAGGCCGAGCGTTAAAATAGCCGGAAACATTCTTGCGGACGTCCGGGCGCTTATAGGTTGAGCCCCGAACCGTGATCGTCCGCCCGCCGCGGGTTACGAGCTCGATCTGCCCGCTTTCATCCGATATGTTCTCGTCACGACTCAAGTCGAGAAAGTCCCCATCCGCAAGAGCCAGCGTCAACCCGATGACATAATCCCGCGTCGCTCCGTACTTAAAGCTCCGAGCACCTGACGCATTCGTCGCGACCGTGCCGCCCACCTGGCAGCTCCATTCGGTCGGATCCGGCGGATAGAACAACCCTTCTGTCTCGACCGCCTTCGCCAGGTCAGCGAGAATAACCCCGGGCTCGACCGTTGCCGTCATTGCAGCTTTATCGATCGACACGATGCGGTTCATTCGCTCCATCGAGATGACGACCCCGCCGAAGGGAATGGCACCGCCCACCGTCCCCGTCCGCGCTCCCGCGATCGTGACCCCTACGCCTGCATCGCTCGCATCGAGCAAGGCAGCCGCAACGTCCGCGGCCGTTTGCGGAAAAAGCACGCGTTCAGCGTATCCGCCCGGCATATTGCTCGCGTCGGTAAGGTAATTGATCAACTCTTCGGGATGTGTTTTCGCCTGCATACTTATTCGCTATATCCGTCCACATCTTTTAGTGCGACTGGAGCGTGACCCTTCTCCGATCTCACAACACTAAAGCTTCCGTCCGTTTCCAGAACAACTGCTTCGATATCTTCGAGCGATGCGGAACCTGACGCTCGAACGGCGGCGAGTACCTCCGATTCGGTGACCCGCGTAGCCAGCATTTTGTCGTCTATAAACGCCCCGCGTTTGAGCAGAAGCGTCGGCGATGACTTAATGATCCGGTCGGCTTTGCGTGACCTGACCGCGATCCATGTGATCACAAATTGAAGTGCAATTAACAGTGCGAATGCCGTTAGTCCCTCAGCCAATCTCACATCTTTCGATAAAAGGACGGTTGCCAGCGTGGAACCCAACGCAATAGTGACCACAAAATCGAATGCGTTCCATTTTGACAGCGTTCGTTTGCCCGATATCCGCAACGCGAGTATCAGACCGGTGAAAGCGAGCCCCCCGACGATCACGACCCGCAGCACACCGAACCAATTTTCGAAAAGAACTTCACCCATCAATCTCGAACACCAGCATAGGATGCTACATCTTGCCGCTTAAGCCGCTGCAATTGCGTGACGTACGTCGTTTATCCGGTCTCTGACGCGGCGCTTGTCGTCGTCGGTCTCCAGTGTCATTTCCGCATATTCCGCAGTCAAGATCAATTGGCTTCTGAGTGCAGAAAGGCGTGACTTAGAGTCAGTCCGCTCGGCCGCAAGCTCGATTGCTGACGCCAGCTTCATGAAGACCGCTGCATTGGCCTTGCCGCTGATGCGAATCTGATCAAATGCCGTTCCGACGAAGTCGGCGAATGATGGAGATTTAACAATGAAAACATTCTTGCCGTCGGCCACTCTTACCCTTTGCGGAAATTCTCTTGATGCCAGCTCGCCGATCAACTCCCCGAGGTTCTCAATGCAGTTAATTGCGGTCGTTGTGTCGTTCACGCCGGGCGATAACGCCTTCAGAGCGATGTCAACGAGCTGACGGATGCCAAATCCCACATCCTGTTCGATCGTTCGATCCCGCGAGATCACAAATAGATCGTTCAGCTTTTCAAGCTTGTCGGCTTCCAACTTGTGGCCGGCGGACGGCAGGACGGAAACAAGCCGCGATCCTGTCCCTACGAATTCGCCGACCGCGGCTTCCATCCTAACGACACAGGCATTGTCGGCCGCAAACTCGGCAAGGTATTCTACGTCGACCAGCTGGATGTATCCCGACTCTTCGGTAGGGACCTTGATCCAATTTTCCTTGCCCACATCATCGGCTATTTCGGCTATATCCTCGCCATCATCTGGAATGGGAGAGCCGACCTCATCCGGAAAAAGACGTTGGATACTTTTCTTTGTCTCCTCGACGATTTCGCCGATTATATTGCTGATCTGCAGCGATCCGGCGATGTGGTGAATAAAAAAGATCAAAACGACGGTGCCGCCCAGAGCCAGTACAAGTCCCGTAACGACCGCGACCGATGGAACAAAATTTACCTCGTCTCCGCTCCGGATCGTTCGCAGAACGACTAGGCAATACGCAAAGACTGAGACGAAATATCCCAGAACAAACTGATTCGCCCGGTCGCGAAGAAAGTTTCGAAAGATGCGCGGCGTGAACTGCCCGGAAGCCTGGTTTACCGCATTGAGCGTTAGCGAAAAAACGAGTGCCGCCACTGTAAGCATTGACGACGCAATGGCCGTCAGCATCCCACGCGAACCGTCCACCCCTACGCCGAACAGCAGCGGATAATGCGACGTCCATTCGTTGCCCATCGTCGATTCTAATTCGACCAGCAAAAGTGCCAAAACGACCGAAGCCGCGATCATCAATCCCGGAATGAACCAAAGCGACGCACGAAGATCGAACCAAAAGTTGATAAATCTATTCAACATACCGATACGCAGCGGTTTGTCTATCGTATCAAATATGCTGCAGTTCGCGCTCCCGCAGATATTTCAGCTTATCCCGCAACTCCGCCGCTCGCTCAAATTTCATTTCTTTCGCGGCGAAGCGCATGTCAGCCTCCAGTTGGGCTATCGTCTGTTTCAATTGCTTCGGCGAATATTCCTCGACCGAATCGAGTTCGAGCGGTACCTTAAAGTAGTCCGCCTCGTACGCCGTCACAAGCGTCGCGTCAATCGCTTTGATAATGGTCGTCGGCGTAATACCGTGCTCGGTGTTGTAATCCTCCTGTATCGCACGGCGTCGCTGCGTCTCTTCGATAGCCGTATTCATCGATCTTGTGATCTTATCAGCGTAGAGTATCGCCGTGCCGCCCGCGTTGCGCGCGGCACGCCCCATCGTTTGGATCAACGAACGTTCGGAACGTAAAAAGCCTTCCTTGTCCGCATCCAGGATCGCTACCAGCGACACCTCCGGCAAGTCCAGCCCCTCTCGAAGAAGGTTGATCCCCACCAGCACATCAAACTCACCCCGCCGCAGATCACGAAGGATCTTGATGCGGTCGAGCGTAAGGATGTCGCTGTGAAGGTAAGTCACCCGCACGCCGACCTCGGCAAAGTATTCGCTGAGATTTTCTGCCATCCGCTTCGTCAGCGTGGTCACAAGCACACGCTCGTCGCGCTCCGCGCGGATCCTACATTCTTCAAGCAGGTCGTCGATCTGACCGCGCACCGGACGGATCTCAACCAGCGGGTCCAGAAGCCCCGTCGGTCGAATGATCTGCTCTACCACCTCACCCTGAACGCGTGTCAATTCGTAAGGCCCGGGCGTGGCCGATACGTAGATGGTTTGCCCGACGCGAGCCTCGAACTCCTCAAAACTCAGTGGGCGGTTGTCCTTAGCACTGGGCAATCTAAACCCGTATTCGACTAGCGTTCCTTTCCGCGACTGATCACCCTTATACATTGCTCCGAGCTGCGGGATCGTCTGGTGAGATTCGTCTATTATCATCAGCGCGTCGCTCGGCAAATAATCTAGCAGCGTCGGCGGCGGAGCACCCGGCGGCTTGCCCGTCAGGTGACGCGAATAGTTTTCGATCCCGCGGCAAAAACCCATCTCCTTGATCATTTCAAGGTCATACATCGTCCGCTGATGCAGCCGCTGCGCCTCAAGGATCTTGCCTTCACCGACGAGAAATTCTTCGTGTTGCTCCAGTTCCGCTTTGATGGTTTGCACCGCACGTTTGATCGTCTGCTTGGACATCACATAGTGAGTTTTAGGATAGATCGGAACCCGTGACTTGAACTTTTCGACCACCTCGCCCAAGAGTGGGTCGATCGCCGAAACCGAATCGATCTCATCGCCCCAAAACTCAACGCGATACGCGAGATCTTGATAACTCACGTAGATCTCGACCACATCACCGCGGACGCGAAAAGTGCCGCGCTCGAAATCGATGTTCACCCGCGCATATTGAAGCTCGACCAGCTTCTTGAGAAAGTCTTCGCGCTTCAGCGACATTCCCGGTTC
>JACDAK010000354.1 GCA_013695495.1 Blastocatellia bacterium
ATTCTCAATTTCAAAAGAAAAAGGCCGCCCCGAAAGACAGCCGTTTAGATTATTTGACTTTTCACCTAGGGCGTAAAAAGTTCGAGCTGCTCGCCGTTTGAATAAGCCACGGTCCTGCCCTGTTCATTTAGCAGGTTTACCTTCTTGTATCCCTTATCCTGAGCGAACGCCAACACCTTCTGCACGTATGCCTTCTTCCGATCATCATCCATCGACTCAAACGTCGGTTGGATCACACCGTAAACCGTCTCGTTCGTCGTTCGAGCCTTTAAAATATGCTGCCTCACATCAGCGTCATTTATGTCTAATTCCTTGGCGGTTATCATACTTGAAGATGTACCCGCAAATTTCTCCGCCCAAACATAGACCCCGCCTGACAAAAACGCAGTTATCACCAGGATCGCCAGCAGCCAACGGTTCACTCCGAACAGGTTGAACGAGAAAGCTCGTTTCTTGTCAGCAGCTTGTGTATGTGCCCTTCGAGCCGGCTTCGCCGCCGGTTTGGCCTGGGGCCTCGCCTCCACGACATCCTCGATTTCTTCGCCGTTCCGCAGCAGGTCCACTAACAAGAGCGTCTTGCCCGCGGCGTTCGAAACTATCTGGTCAAACGAATACCCGTACTTTTCCTCGATAGTGGCAGCACCGCTCAATTCGCGCTCCTGCTCGACCAGATCAACATACCGGTTACCCAAGCGTATATTGCAGTCGATCGCAGCCGCTGTAACATCCGGTGCATAGAACATTTCACCCAGCTCTTCTTTGAATTCCCGGATCCGATTGAACAGGTCAGCCTCGATCAGATCTCCGAACCTTTCGGCCTGGTCCGCCTCGCCGATAAGTGTCTTAAATCTCACCACGGCCGCCGCGACCTCCGCCGCTGATTCTTCGCCATCGTGCAAAGCGATACTCGACCAATTATTGTAAAGGGTGCTGATATGCCCGATCATCTCTGCATGCTCGAACAGCACGCGTCGTCTGTGCTCATCAATTCCCCGCGAGAAAAGGCGGGTCATCACGAAATCGAACTTACCGCGAACAACCTCACTAAAGGGCGAGTTTCGATAAAACCGCGCAAGCGCCATCAACGCCTGCGAGCTCAATGCAGGTCGGGAATTTTCACAGAACCGACGTACATTCGCTACCGTGATCTGCTCATCGCGCTCCGAAAGGGCCGTCGACCATGCCTGCGTCCGCTCCATTAGCACAAACTCAGCTTTGACATGCTCCGGTGTGCCGAACCCTTCAGTAATATTCAAAAATGTGTGCAGAGCCTTTTTCACCTGAAGGTCGTTAAAAGCCACAGGCACAACCTTCATATGCTCCCGCTCAACGCCCGAAAGCACATGGTCTACCATCTGCAGGCTCGAAACTTCTTCCATCGCACGCTTGCGAAAGAAATCCCGCGGGTCCGACGGAGCTTCTATCGCCGGTGCATTCGGGTCTTCACCATTCGACACATCGGCGTTCTCCGCCGTAGCGCCCTGCGGCTTGGCAGATGCAAACTGCACCGGAGTCTCAACTCTTGAAGCCGCACGGATCTTATCCAATACTGTATCTTCGAGGAGGTTTTCTTCTTTGAGTTCGTCTAAAAGATCTTCAAAAACGTTCATGGGGGCCCTGCTGTGATGAGGAAGGTCTGGAGTGAAAGGATTTAAGGTAGGATCTGAGTGATAGTGCCGGTTTGGTTTAGTTCGTATTTGTAGATCTCGCCATCAGGATGTGAGCTTGTGGCAACAACCGTATATTCGTTCCTAAGTTCTTCATCTGACGGCTCGATCGGATTCATCTCGAAAGTGTAGCGCCCGCGGATGACCCTGTCGCCAACCGACGTACCCACGCGCAGTGTGTCGTTGATCTCCGTCACGCGTCCAAATCTATTTTGCTTTACAAAAAATCCAACTTGCTCCGAAGAGATCGTCCGCATCGTTGAGAACGCAGATCCGTTCTCAGCCGCTCGGATACCGCGCTGCAGCGACGGTACTGCAAGTGCGGCTATCAGGCCGATGATCACAACAACTAAAAGAAGCTCTATAAGTGAAAATCCGCTTTCGTTTTTCATTTTATTCCTAAATTTCAAATCAATTTGACCGATAATGACACTTTTTGTCACCAATTTTTGACACTTCCGGTTCTGGAGAAGTCAGTAATTCGGCTCATGTATCATAAATACAGTGGTTTTAGGTCGGCATGCGGCTTTGACGCTGGTCTGCCGCATCTACTTTTGCAAAGCGTGTGCCATCCTCCGTCCGCCCTCTGTGAGCGGGCCATCGGAAAAACTTCCAGTTGTGACCCTTTTTGATTTTTGCTACATTTCTATTACACTTGGAGTTTTTATTGCGGCGAGTTTAGTCGGCGGGCGCCTCCGGAGAAGATAAATTTGAGTTCGATCATAGAGCAGACACGCGAAACCTACGGAGTAGATAATTGGGGTGCCGGCTATTTCGGGGTTAATCGGAAAGGAAACCTCGTTGTTCATGCGCCCGAAAACGATAATCTAACTGCCGACGTCTTCGAGATCATCAACGACCTGAGAAAGCGCGACATCAACACGCCGGTCCTTCTTCGCTTCCCCCAACTTCTATTCGGTCAGATCCGCAAGCTCCACAACGCTTTCAAAAAATCCATTAAAGAATTCGACTACGAAGGCGATCACCTCTGTGTTTATCCGATGAAGGTGAACCAGAATCGTGCGGTGATTGAGGAGTACCTCCGTGAAGGCTCGCGTTACAATTTCGGCCTCGAGGCAGGCTCAAAAGCCGAGCTTTATGCCGCACTTGCCCTTGACCAGTCCAAAGACAGCCTCCTCGTCCTAAATGGTTTCAAAGATCGCGACTTCCTCAAGCTCGCATTTGCCGGTGCATCCGCAGGCAAGAACGTAGTTATCGTTATCGAGAAGATGAGCGAGCTTCGCCACACCTTCAGCCTTATTGATGAGATCACCGCAGAAGATCCCGATGCAGTCCTTCCGATGCTCGGCGTCCGCGTCAAGCTATATTCGAAAGGCTCCGGAAAATGGGAGAAATCCGGCGGCGAAGCAGCGAAATTCGGCCTCACCACTACTGAGATCCTAGACATCATCCGCCAGCTCCAAGAAGCGGGGCGGATCGACATGCTCAAGCTCCTTCACTTCCACATCGGCTCTCAACTGACCGACATCAAGCGCATCAAAAATGCGATGAAGGAAGCTGCCCGCACCTATTCAAAGATCCGTCAGATGGGCATTCCGATCGACTACCTTGACGTTGGCGGCGGGATGGCTGTCGACTACGACGGCTCCCGAACATCCTTTGAATCTTCGGCGAACTACAACGCCCAGGAGTTCGCCAACGACGTGATCTACGTCATCAAGATGGTCTGCAACGATGAGAACGTGCCTCATCCGACCATAATCCAGGAATCGGGGCGCTATCTCTCCGCCTATCACGCGATCCTCGTTACCAACATACAGGATGAGATCGAGACCGTCGTTGAGGACATAGACCCCCTCTTGGTCGATGGTGATGATCCGCAGGTAGTAAAAGAGCTACTCGACCTCCGCGAATCTATCAACAGCAAGAATTATCGCGAGTATTACCACGACGCCCTCGAGCATCGCGAAGAACTCTTCACGATGTTCAATCTCGGCCTCATTACGCTTGAAGATAAAGGAAAAGGCGAAGTGCTCTTCTGGGACGTCTGCGAAAGGGCCGATCAGTTCGCTCAGCAGAAAAAGTACGTATCCGAGGAATTCGACGACCTTCGCCGTCTAATGTGCGCAAAGTATCTTGCGAATTTCTCGGTTTTTCGCTCCGTACCGGACAACTGGGCCCTCGAACAGCTATTTCCCATCATCCCAATACATAAGCTCAACAAAAAGCCCACAGAATATGCTACGCTATGTGATATAACGTGTGATTCGGATGGGATCGTCGATAAATTCGTGGATCTGCACGACGTTAAACCGGTGCTCGAGCTGCATAAGCTGTCGAAAAACGAGCCCTATTATCTGGCGATCATGCTTGTCGGAGCGTATCAGGAAGTGATGGGAAACAATCACAACCTGTTCGGCGTCCCTCACGAAGCGCATATTTTTATCGGCGAAGACGGTCACATTATAAAGAAGGTCATTGCCGGAGCAACGCTGGCAGACGCCCTCGAGGTCGTCCGGTTTGATACGGTCCAGCTTCGCGACAACTTTCGCCGAGCGGTGATGAAACGCATAAAGGACGGAGCCCTTTCAACAAAGCAGGGTAACGGCCTCATAGAATTTTACGAAAGTCAGGCCGATAGCTATACCTATCTGTCGCCTAACGGCACAGATTCATAGAATATCGGCTTATTGTTCATTTTATTATTGTTATTATGGTAGCTCAAAAAAAGACAAAAGCTTCAAAGTTTTTGACCGTCCCGACCCGCCCCGTGCCGATTGACCGCGATCGTTCCGTGGCAGGTCTACTTGAAAAAATGGAAGGTGCCGGCTTCGGCGCCAAGCAGCTGGCTGAGGCACACCGCATTTGGCTCGATATGCTCGACGACAACTCGACCATTTACCTTTGCGGTTCCGGTAACCTGATCCCGTCCGGCATGCGCCGCCTGCTCGCATATGTCATTAAGAATCGTTTCGTCGACGTCATCGTAATGTCCGGCACGGTCCTGTTTCATGACATACACGAAACTCTCGGCCGCAATCATTACCAGGCGCACCCAAGTATGAACGACGAGGAACTCGTCGCCAATGAAGTTGTACGTATCGGTGACATGCTAGCCAGCAGCGATGAGTATCACGAAGCCGACGAATGGGTCGGCAGCGTCATAAATCAGCTCGAGCAAAGCCGTCCCTATGCAGTTCGCGAGTTTCTCCATCTGATGGGGCGTGAGCTTGCTGAGATTGCTCATGAAGACGGGATAATGACGGCTGCGTTCAAATCGCGTATTCCGATCTTCTGCCCTGACATCCTAAGCTCTCCCCTTTCCGTCGGACTTGCTCGCGCACGCTTCGAAAAGAAGCACCAGTTCACCTTTGACACCACTGCGGACACGATGGAGATGATGCAGATCGCACAGAAGACGAGAAATTCAGCGATCATCACGCTCGGCAGCACGCAAAGCCAGAACATCGTTAACATGGCCGAGCTTTCCTCTTACATAACTCGTACGACGCCTCGCGGTCACAAATACGCGATCTCGATCACGACAGATTCCGTACCGCTCGAGATTCGCACACCCTCGTTCAGCAGCAATCACACTGATACATTCGGCAAGCTTCATAAAGGTGCGACAACCGCCTACGTCCCGGCAGACCCGTCGATCGCTCTCCCGATGATAATAACGGCCCTGTCGCAGACTGCCGCCAAATTCATGAAGGGCAGAAAGCGGCCGAACTTCAGCTTCTCAGGCAAAGATCTCACGATCGAAGTACCTTAAAGCAGATACACACGAACGGCGCCCGCAAGGGCGCCGTATCTATTTTGAACAATGTCAGAAAGCTCCACACTTCCAATGAATTTCGGCGGCATCGAAGAAGAGGAATATTCTTCATTCGAGTCATCCCGCGTCCGCGTGTGGCCCGTCTCTTACGAGGGCACCGTTTCCTATGGTACCGGAACCGGTGACGGTGCCATGGCCATAGTTGACGCCTCGCGAAATCTGGAGCTCTACGACGACGAGACCGACACCGAGCTTTACAAGGTCGGCATTCACACGCTTCCCGCGTTTCAACCGCGCGCGACACCGGATGAGATGATGGACGGGCTTTACGAACGCACCCGCGAGTTGCTCCTCGACGACGACAAGTTCCTCTGCATGCTCGGCGGCGAACATAGCATCTCCGCCCCCGTCATTCGCGCTCACGCTGAGAAGTTTCACGACCTCAGCGTACTGCAGATCGACGCTCATGCTGACCTGCGCGATACCTATGACGGCACCCCGCATTCTCACGCATCGATCATGGCCCGTGTGGTTAACGACCTAAAGATTCCCTCAGTTCAGGTGGGCATCCGCTCGATCTCCGCCGACGAGGCCCGTCTGATCGAATCTGGCCTCCCAACGCGCATCTTCTGGGCCCGCGATATCGTCGGCCGTACCGACTGGATAGACGAGGCGATCGATTCACTTTCCGACAACGTTTATCTAACCATCGATATCGACGGCCTCGACCCCGCGATTGTCCCAACGACCGGAACTCCTGAACCCGGCGGCCTGGGCTGGTATGAGACGCTTTCGCTTCTCCGCCGATTGGGCGAAAAGAAACGAGTAGTCGGTATGGATCTTGTCGAGTATTCCTACGTGCCGACTTTCGACGCCCCCGCTTTCCTCTGCGCGAAGCTCGTTTATAAGTCTCTGGCCTATATATTTGCCAAGGACCTTCCTCGCGTTTCACGCGCCCTATAAACCGAGATAATCGAACAAATCACCTGCCCCGAACGTTATTATTATTTAGCACCTGTCGTGTTACGATATAACTTTGTTTGCTTTTCGATCGGGAGTTATTTCAATGGCTAGATATCAGTTTCTTTTCGCTATATCCATTATCTCCGTACTTGCGGTTACCGGATGCCGCACCGGCCTCTTCGCCGGTGATGACGCCGCAAATGTCGCCGTCGAGGCACCGCCACCGCCGCCTTTAGTGGTCGACGGTGTTCGCACATCCTACGCTGACGTAGTCGAACGCACGTCTGCGGCGGTTGTCCGGATCGAGGCCGAGTCCACGACTCGCCCGCGTCAGCAAGTTCAGCCCGGACCGGGTCCCGGGCCCGCGCCTGGCCCAATGACACCCGAGGACTTTTTCCGCCAGTTCCCAATGCCGCGTCAGGAGCAGCGCCCGCCCCTTGAACGCGGAATGGGTTCCGGTGTTATCGTCAGTGCCGACGGAACTATCATGACGAACGCACACGTAATCGAAGGTGCGCAAAGGGTCACGGTACTGACTAACGATAATCGCACTTTCGAAGCGAAACTTGTCGGCATCGATCCTCCGAGCGATCTCGCGGTATTGAAGATCGAAGCACAAAATTTGCCGTTCCTAACCCTCGGCAATTCGGACACCGTCCGCGTAGGCGACATCGTACTCGCTATCGGCAACCCGTTAGGCATTGGCCAAACGGTCACAGCCGGAATCATCTCCGCCAAAGGACGCCGCACCGGCCTGAGCGATGGAAGTTTCGAGGATTTCCTGCAGACTGACGCTCCGATAAATCGCGGCAACTCCGGCGGAGCGCTCGTAAATCTCAGTGCTGAACTCATCGGAATTAATTCGCAGATCCTCTCAACGTCCGGTGGAAACATCGGGATCGGCTTCTCGATCCCCTCAAACATGGCCCGCAGCGTCCTTGAGCAACTACTTACCGAGGGCCGCGTCCGTCGCGGCATGCTTGGGGTCAACATCCAAAACATCACCGGTGATACCGCTCGGGCACTCGAACTGCCCGAAGCATCTGGCGTCATCGTCAGCAACGTCCAGCCGGGGAGCGCGGCGGAAAGGGCAGGCGTCCGGCGCGGCGACATCATCACCGCCATCAACGGCGAAAAGGTCGATGACGGCAACGTTCTTCGGAATCGCGTTGCCGGAACGCTCCCCGGTTCTGAAGTCCGTTTAACCGTGCTTCGCGACGGCGCGTCACAAGAACTCGCTGCCACGCTAGGTGAATTCAACACGTCGGAAGCGGCGGCAAACAGTCCGTCGTCCGAGGCTCCTGGCGCCCAGACGCCCGGTCGCAGTGCCGGTCTTGGCCTGACGCTTCAGCCACTAACACCGCAAACCGCGAGGCAGTTCAACGTACCGGAGGGGACCGAGGGCCTTATCGTAGCTGATGTGGACGCTGGTTCAGTCGCTGCTGATGCGGGCATCGCCCGTGGCGACATTCTGCTCGAGATCAACCGCCAAGGCGTCTCATCTCCCGAGGCCGTAGAATCGATCACCGGAGCCGCCGGCGATAAGCCGCTGCTTCTGCTTATTTCACGCAAAGGACAGAACCTTTACTTGACGGTTCGCGTACGCTGATCGGCCTATGTGGAATAAGATATTTCTAACGACCTTGGCCATTTTCGCCACGATCCTCGCGTTCTTTATGTACTACGCTTGGAGCTGGCTGCGCAGCATCGGCAACCCCGCCGATGCCTATCAGGGTTTCGAGTTTTGGTCCGCCTTGGGTTGGGCTGGCCTATGGATCGCGACGCTTATCCTCTTGCTCAACGCGAATCTCGTTTTCGCCAAAACTGAGCGACCGTGGGCATTCTGGGCAACTTTCGGGTTCTTTGCCTTCTTTATAACTGTAAAATTCTTCTGGCTCGGAGCCGCCGCTGTCGACTTCCAGCGAGCCCACCAAATCGACCCAGGTTCTGCCATCCTCGGCCCTTTCCTCGCCGTCTTCATCTGCATCGGCTTCGCGGGAGTCGTCTTCGCCAACCACTATGTGGCGGAACGTTCACGCTTAAAGATCTACCCGCCGGAACCCACCTTTGAAGATCCAGATAACGATGTGATCGAAAAATAAAAACGCCCTTGTCCGCAAAGACAAAAGCGTTATTTATGGTCGGGACGGCGAGATTTGAACTCACGACCTCTCGCACCCCAAGCGAACGCGCTACCAGACTGCGCTACGTCCCGAAAGTCGAATTTTTAGCTTAGATTTAGTGCTGAACTTTGTCAAACTCGGCCCGTTTTACTTGTGCCGGTTCGCTCGAAGAATTTCCCCAAGCTCCAGAAGGTGCGAAGCGAGAGATTTCAAAGCCTCGCTGCTCTCTGGCGACATCTCTACCGACGTAGCCGTACCTTGCCCCGCGTCGTCATCCGGCAGCTGCAGCTCGCCGATCTCATCCTGATCCTCGTCAAAAAGTCCGCGAGCCTGCATCGGCCGGGCTTCCGCTCCCCCCGTACTCGGCGGGTCCGCCTTTACGATCTTAAGCTTTGGCGTTTCCCTTATCTCATTTTGCAGCCTCTTTCGAGCACCCGCGATGGTATAAAGCTCTTCGTAAAGCAGCTCTTTGATCCTCAACGAGATCTCTACATCTCGCCGCCTGTAACTCCTTTGACCCGAACGGTTCTTCTGTGGTGTCAGTTGTGGAAACTCCGTCTCCCAATAACGCAGAACGTGCGCCTGCACCCCGACAAGTTCGCAAACTTCGCCGATCTTGAAGTATATTTTCTCAGGTATTGCTACAGCTGTTTGTGCCATTGGGTTATTAGCGGTGTTAAAGTTAGACGTAAGTAAACTAGCGGTTATTGTATGATTTTATTAAACTTGTTGTCAATAAACTTATACCTTGAACGAATTCGAGCTAATACATCACATTAAGGAAAAACACGGCCTCAGCCGCGTGGGTGACGACTGCGCTGTACTGCCAAAAGACGACAAACTCGATCTGGTCGTTACAGCCGATATGCTCGTGGAAGAGATCGATTTTCGGCTCGAATGGACAACGGCTGAACATCTCGGCCACAAAGCCCTCGCCGTCTCGCTTTCCGACATCGCCGCAATGGGCGCGACTCCCAAATGGGCGATGCTTTCCATCGCGATCCCTCAAGATCTTTGGAAAAAGGGGTTCCTCGACGCATTCTACGACGGCTGGCACAAGCTCGCCGCGCAATACAATGTCGAACTCGTCGGCGGGGATATCTCGCGATCGCCCGATAAATTCGTCATCGACTCCATCGTCGCAGGCGAAGTGCCAAATGGTGAAGCAGTCCTCCGATCAACTGCACAGCCCGGCGACGCCATCTTCATCACTGGCACGCTCGGCGGAGCCGCAGGGGGACTAAGCGCGTTGCGAGCCGGCACTCGCCAACCGTCGGCGAACCCACACGAAGAGAAACTCCTCCTCCGTCAGCTGCGTCCCTCCCCCAGAGTACACGCTGGCGAATCGGCTCGGACTCTCGGAGCCTCCGCCATGATCGACATAAGCGACGGCCTCTCCTCCGACCTCGCCCACATCTGTTCCGCAAGTCGAGTCGGTGCGATCATCGATTCTGAGTTGCTCCCCATCGATCCGGGCATCGCGTCCGTCGACATACCTGCCGATCGAGCGGTCGATTTCGCGCTCCACGGCGGCGAGGATTTTGAGCTGCTTATCACCGTCCCGCCGAAAAAAATTTCCGGCTTCACAGAACGTGCTTTCACCCGAATTGGCGACATCACCCCAAATGCTGATGTAATTGAGCTTAGAGCAGCCGGCAAGAGCCTCCCGCTCATCCCGAAAGGCTATCGCCATTTCTAACGCAAATCCTCCCCAAAACCGTTTTTTTTTTAGAAAATGATGCTTGACAAGCGATTTTCGTCCATGCTAAAAGTCTCATCCTGTCGCGGATTTTCGCGACGCATTTTTTGACGAAATAACGATGACTCGACTTTCGACATATACATCCAGACCTTTCGCAGGCATGCCGACCGGCACCTTGGTGCTGCCCGGATGGGCTATGAATACGTTGGCGTGCCTGGCGCTCGAAAGCAAAGATCATAAAACTCAACGCGATCTCGGTCGCATTCAGCAACAGACTTAACAC
>JACDAK010000213.1 GCA_013695495.1 Blastocatellia bacterium
GTTTTGCACATGGAACAAATGTTGCGGCGGCTCATTGGAGAGCATATCCAGCTCTCAACAGTTTTGACGCCGGACCTGAGCGGCATAAACGCTGATGCCGGGCAGATCAGCCAATTGATCATGAACCTTGCGGTGAACGCCCGCGACGCAATGCCCGATGGCGGCCGCATGACCATTCTCACTGCTAATGCGACGATCGATTCTTCCGACCCACTTGTGTTCTCTGGACTCGCCCCGGGAAATTACGTCAGGCTCAAATTTACTGATTCCGGCGCAGGCATCCCACAGGAAGTGGTCGACCGGATCTTCGAACCATTCTTCACCACCAAAGACGCCGGAAAAGGCACCGGCCTCGGCCTCGCTACAGTTTTCGGAATAATAAAACAGAGCGGCGGTCACATCGAAGTAAAAAGCCAGCAGGGCGCCGGAACCCAGTTCACCATCTGGCTGCCGAGCGTCCAAACTGAGATCGGATCTGAAGAATCAGTTTCAGATATAGCAGCCGGTGGAAACGAAACGGTTCTGCTTGTCGAAGATGAAGAAGCTGTCCGGCGAATTGCCAAGTTGGCGCTCGAACCTATGGCTATCACGTGCTCGAAGCCAGCGAAGCGGTTTCCGCGATCGAGTCGTTCGAGATCAATGGGCCGCAGATCGATATGGTGGTAACGGATGTGATAATGCCCGGCCTGAATGGCCGCGAACTTGCCGAACGATTCCGCTCTTTGAGGCCCGACATAAAAATGCTCTACATCAGCGGGTACACCGACGACGCGGTCCTCGCGCGCGGAGTTTCCGAGGCAAAGGATGCGTTCCTCCAAAAACCGTTCACGCCTCAGGCCCTAGCGCGTGCGGTTCGATCAGTTCTTGACGGCCTTTCCGTCGTTAGCAACGGCAAAGGCGGCACGATCTCACCGACCAGATCGTAATCGAACGCCTCCGTGATCTTTACCTCGTAAACTCGGCCCACCGTCGGCTGTAATCCATCGGGAACGTCGTTGATCAAAACATAGCCGTCGATCTCCTGCGTCTGCCCCTCTAATCGCCCTTGGAACAGAAGGTCGGATTCCTGCGACAGTCCCTCAAAGATCACTCGATACGTCTGCCCAACCTTCGCTTTGTTCAATCTCTTGCTGATCTTTGCCTGCTCTTTCATCAAAAGGTCTCGCCGCCGCTTTGCGATCTTCGCGTCGACCTTATTCGGCAGATCGAATGCGGGCGTACCCTCTTCGTCCGAATAGGTAAAAACGCCAAGATTATCAAATTCGCAATTTTTAACGAACGCGATCAGTTCTGCGAAATCCTCGTCGGTCTCACCCGGGAATCCCGTGATAAAGGTCGTTCTGATGGCAACACCGGGAACTTGCTCCCGTACCCTTCCGATCAGCCGCTCCAATGATTCCCGATTTCCACCGCGTTTCATCAGCTTCAACACATTGCGCGAAGCGTGTTGCAGCGGCATATCGAGATACTTAACCGCCTTCGGTGTCTCAGCGAGCGCCGCGAGAAAAGCGTCCGAGATGTGCGTCGGATAGGCGTACATCACTCGCACCCATTCAAGATCTTCGATCTCGCCGAGTGCACGGATCAACTGAGCGAGAGCATCAACCTGCCCCAGATCCTCGCCGTACCGCGACGAGTCCTGCGCGATGAGTACAATTTCCTTCACGCCTTGGTCTGCCAAATTCCGGGCCTCTTCGATTATCGAACCGAACCGACGCGATCTGAATGATCCGCGCATGCCCGGTATCGAGCAAAAAGCGCACGGACGATCGCATCCCTCTGCGATCTTGATAAATGCCGTATGGCTGTCAGTCGCCCGCTTCCGCGGCGTATCGAAATCGTAAAGATAAGTCGAAGACTTGTTGCCCACTGGCGTTATCGCTAATTTCGACACATCAAACTGTGCGTCAGCAGCCTGCAATATCTTGTCAACCTGCGAGGTGCCGATGAAAGCGTCAACCTCCGGCAGTTCCTTCATCAGGTCATCGCGATAACGCTCGACAAGGCACCCTGCAACCACTACTCGCGTCGCATTGCCGGAGCGCTTCAGCTCCGTCGCCTCAAGTATCGCATCGATCGACTCCTGCTTCGCCGACTCAATAAACCCGCACGTATTCACCACCACCGTATCGGCCGCGCCCGCATCGTTCGTTATTTCGTAGCCAGCCTCCGCCAACTGCCCCATCATAACCTCGCTATCCACAAGATTTTTGGGACACCCAAGACTGACATATCCTACTTTCTTCATCAT
>JACDAK010000043.1 GCA_013695495.1 Blastocatellia bacterium
CGTCGGAACGATTGAACGATCGCGCCGGAGACGCCCGAGGTGAACATGCGGAAGACGAATTCAGCTCCAACCGCACTAAACGTAACGAACCAGCTTTCGCGACTCGCTTTGTAAACTGTGAAATAGAACGACGCGCGGAGTGCGGAGCCGAGCAGGGCAGCCTTCCAGTTCCAGCGGGTAATGAGCTGAAGCGGATGCGATGTCAGACTGCGGACGACGTCGCCGACCGTGATCACTTCATCACGAACTTCTTCTACGTCTTCGGCGTCCGCAACGGACAAATGTATTTTTTCCGATTCGGTCATTTCTCTTTCTCAAGGATAGCGGATTTCTGTTCGTCGGCAATTCGCAGAGCCTCAAAATACGCCTGGTAGACGCTTTCGAAAACGGCTGACCAAGAGCGTGATTCTGCAAATTCGCGAGATCTTTGCTTCATGAGGCCGAGCCGCGAGGGCGCTTTCATCAATTTGACGACGTTCGCCGAAAATTCCGCCGTGCCATGTGAGATGAAACCGGTTTCGCCATCCTGCACAATGAATTTGGGACCGCCTTTATCGGTGACGATCGCGGGAACGCCGGAAGCGTTCGCCTCCTGTACAACGTTTCCGAATGTTTCTGTTAAGGACGGGAACAGGAAAATGTCCATATTGGCGTAGGCTTCAGCGAGTGCTTCGCCGGAGAGGTAGCCTGAGAACTCGGCATTCTTTAGACGTTTTTCGAGCCAGCCGCGTTCACTCCCGTCGCCGACGATCAAGAATTTGTAGTTGGTCAATCCGGCCTTGTCGATAGCGGTTTGAACGTCAGCGAGAAGTCGAACGTTCTTTTCGGAGCGAAGTCGTCCGACAAAACCGAGACGCAGTTTGGAGTCATTAACGGTGCGTTTGGCAGGGTTGAAGAACTCTGCGTCGACGCCGCGTCCCATGAGACGCGAAACCCGGCCGGTGCCGCTTGAGAGGAGCGAAGTGATCTCCTCGTTGGGTGCGAGATTGAGCTTGGGCATCCGGTAATAGAAGACGGAGCCTCTCAAGATCCATTTCTCAGCCAGATCTGCGATGCTGCCTGACATCGCTGCGGGGAGGAAGCCAAGCGTCTTTTTCAACCGGTTTGCGGCAAATTCATGAATGTTGGTGTGCCAGGAGCCGGCCATCGGGATCTGCAGGCGATTAGCGAGCCATGATCCGATTATGCTTACGTCGTTGAGGCCGGTGATATGGATGAGGTCCGGCGCAAATTCTTCAAGCTCCTTGCGGACGCGGCGTGCATGTCTATTGAATAGCGGATCGTACTTAAGCTGAGTATCGAGACTCAGAGCCGCCGCCGAGCGTTTCAATATCACTTCGGTGAAACTGCCTGTTTTTTCGACGCGGGTCGAATCGCCGGCACGCACGCAGAGGAACGGGTAATTTCGCTCGCGGGCGAACTCGACCAGTTTGCGGCTCGTGAGAGCAACGCCATCAACCTCTTTGTAAGAGTCCGCGAAAAAAGCGATGCGAATTGACCCAATTGACACAAATTACGATGCCGCCGAAGTTCGCGGCGGCCCTACCATGCTAACTATACAAATGATGGAAACAACACTCGGCTATGGTGCCCCGGGCACTGATCCAGGAGTGAGAGTCGGCGAAGTGTCCTCGTCCTTCTCCGCAATCTGGAACGTCTCGAGATTAATCTCGGCCGGCACCCTGTCTTCGGCTTTCATGAATATTCTGAAAAAGGGCCGGAATTTCGGCTGCCCGACGACGCCAAGGGTCCAAACTGCAGCCTGCAGCCACGCGGGGCCGCCACGGTCCCAGTGAACGGATACGGGCCTGACTCCGTGGCCGTCGAGCACATCGTAATGGATGCGGTCGAACCATCGCCGGCGTCCCTCAGGAAATTCCGGATAATATTTCAGGATCTCAGAGAACGACTGGAGCTGGCGCGAATGAAGCGGAGCTTTATACTCGGGCATCAGCACGACTTCAGTATGTTTGTCGACGCGGACCTCTTCGGCAAACTCTGCGAAAGACTTTGCGTTAGTAAGGTTGATCACTGTGTTCGGCTGACAGCCGTGGCGGTCGCCGCCGGTTACGAGCGGGATATCCCACGCCTCTGCAAGCTCTATCACCGCTTTGTTTTCCGACCACGCGCGATAGCCGTTCACCTCAAACGCGTGAATCCAGCGGCCGTGGTCTTGCAGAAATCCGTTCAGCAGCTCACGATGACGTTCCTTGCCGACTAGCTCGATATCCCACAGCGGATGATTGAGAACGATAAGGAGCCCGGGGATCTCAGTCAGCATCTGTAAGAGTTCATCCAGCCGGCCCGGTTTCCGCGACTCTTCTACAAATGTAAACTCAAGAAGTTTTTCGGTGACGGAGTCGGGGTCGTCATTTGGAATGTTATGGATGCCGACGTGGAAAAACCCGTAGGAATATGGAACGGTCCACTCCATCGAGATCGGTGCGGCCTCATTTGCAACTACATCTGAAATCGCAAGGTTCGCATCGATGCGGTCATGATCGGTGAGCGAGACGATCGCATCAAGACCAGCTTCGTTAATCTGTTCCGTCTCAATATCGTAAACTTGCTTTTCTGACAGCGGCGGCAGCCAATATGCCTCGCTAAAATCTATTCTCTTGCCTGTTCGGGCAAGGTACCGGACTTGCTCTCGTTTCCAAAAGTAAGAGATCACAGGAAGTTTATTGGCATAATGCGGAACAAAGTCAAGCATCTCTTTCGAGTGTTGCGTATGGCAATGCAGCGAGACGCCGGTCGCGGCTTTCCCTTTCAACTCCTTTACATTTTTGGGAAGGTGTAATTTGGTCTGTTTCAGCGGCATCGTGTTTCACACGGTCATCGAACGTTATAAACTAACAAAATCGGGCGTGGATGTAAATATCCCGTAAGGTTTTGATGCACGAAGTCGGGTCAATTGATCATCAATGAAAAAATTGTCATAAAGCGGCCGTAAGCGGTGTTTACCTACTAGATACAGGATTTATCTTCTATATCATCTGGAGATTTCATCATGAGTTGGTTTTATTCCTTAATTATTACCGTTGTTCTGATGTCGTCGGGCGGAGCGGATCTGGCGGATTCGCCGGCAGAGGTTCTGCATGACGCTGCGGAGTTGGTTCGGGCGGAGCAAAAAGACGAGATCGAAAAGATCGAGCAGAGCTATCCGCTGAATGCCGACGGCCGGGTTCGCGTATCGAACGTGAACGGGTCGATAGTTATCCAGGCGTGGGACCGAAACGAGGTGAGGCTTGAAGCGACGAAGGTCGCAGATTCGCGCGAGGCTTTGAACCGGATTGAGGTGGAGGTCGATGCCCGGCCGGAATCGTTCTCGGTTTCGACGAAGTACCCAGACGGGGGATTAGTCATGGGACGACGGGGCAAGGCTGAAGTGCAATATCGTTTATCGGTGCCGCGAACGGCAAGGCTAGAAGAGATCGAAACGATAAATGGTTCGGTTGACGTTTCGAACTTCGTGAATTTTACAAAGGTCTCGGCGGTCAATGGTGCAGTAACGGCGAAGAACCTTTCGGGATCCGCAAATCTGTCGACGGTGAACGGCGAAGTGTGTGCGGATTTCTCGTCCCTCACCGCAGGAACCCGCATATCGCTGGGAACGGTGAACGGGCGCGTTTCGCTAACGATCCCGTCGGATTCGAATGCTACGATCAAGGCAGATTCGCTCACCGGCAACATAACTAACGATTTCGGCATAGGTGTGCGGAAGGGTGAATTTGTCGGCAGCAATCTGCACGGAAGACTTGGATCGGGTGACGCTAACATCGATCTGAATAGTGTAAGCGGTGCACTTTCCGTTATGCGGCGGAAAGACGGAGCGACGGTAAGCGGAGTCAGCGACCTATTGAGCGGTAAAGGTACGACGTACCGGGTGTATGGTGAGCGTGATACCGCGGCTCGGGCAGAAGCGGTTAGCCGTGCGGCGCTGGAAAGCGCGCGTGGCGTCCGTGTGTTGACTGAGAAGGAGCTTGCTGAGGTACAGAAAGAGCTAGATAAGATCGGCCCTGAGCTAGCACGCTTGAGTGTGGATACTGAAGCTACAGTTCGTGCATCGCTCGACAGCCCAGAGGTTCAAACTGCGATGAAGCAAGCTCTGACGGTGAACACAGAAGCGCTGGGTCGTCTTCGTGAGGTCTATTGGGGTGCGGGCGTGCCGTATGCTGAGCGGCGAACTAACACGATCGCAGTTTCGGGGATTCCGCGAATAACGATAGAGGCTAAAGGCTGCACCCTGCGCATTCGCAGCTGGGACAGGCCCGAGGTCAAATACACCGTCACCGAGGTGAGCGACAGCCGCCGGCGTGAAGCGATCGAGGTGGGGGAAAGCACGACCGGCGCGGAAGTTAATCTAAATTTCATCGACAACAACCGCACGCCTCGGTATGGGTTTGTCGGAGAGCGGGCAAATTCTCGCGTTGAGATCTTAGTGCCGAAAAATTCGAATCTGAAGATAGATACGGACGGCGAAATTCGCGTTGAAGGCGTGACCGGTACTATCGAACTAGTAGGTGACGGGGCGGTGATGGACCTTAGAGATCTTGACGGCAATCTTAATTTGTCTGCGAAGGACAGTCGTGTACGGCTTATCGGATTCAGCGGAGCTTTCAGATCGGACACATCAGACAGCACAGTACTGCTCGAAGGGCACTTTCGTGAACTGCGGGCGACTTCTGCGGACGATGCGATCACATTGACGGTGCCGGACGGTTCGAACTTTGAGCTTTCGTCTAACGAAGAGATCAAGACCGATGGGCTCGAGGCAGTGCGGGAAACCAATAATCTCTGGCGATTTGGCAGCGGCGGCACGACCTTCGACTTTGAGCTTTCCCAAGGCAGTTTGACCGTGCGCAACTTGACACAGCTTCAAGTCCATTAATTAAAGCGAAACATTTAAAGATCGCTCGTCGTTTCATCTTGCGTCTATAAGCCCGGACTGTATTAATTCTTTTTTATTCTTAGCGAGGTCCTCTAATGAACAGGCTGCCTGCACTTCTTTGCGTGCTAATAACAACGGCATTTGCCTTTGGCCAACCAATACCTACTGCGGAGGCCCCGGCGAACGGTAACACCCCGGCCGCCGCCCGCAGCGGGAAAGTGGTGGTCCCGCCCGAAAAGCTTCGTGCAATAACAATTCCGAAAACCGAGATAAGCATTACGATAGACGGACGTCTGGACGAGGAGGCATGGAGCACGGCCGCAGTCTTTAAGGATTTCTATCAGACGAGTCCGGGTGATAATACTGCTCCATCGCGTCCCACCGAGGCGTACGTGATGTATGACGAGAAGCACCTTTATATCGGGTTCAAATGCTGGGACGAGCCGGACAAGATCCGGGCATCGATGGCAAAACGCGACGCAGTTTTCGGTGAGGATAATGTGCGCGTTTGGCTGGATACGTACAACGACCAGCGACGTGCTTATATTCTTGGGTTCAATCCTTATGGGATACAGCAGGACGGCATCTATACCGAGGGACGGGGAGCGGACTTCTCGGTAGACATCGTGATGGAGTCTAAAGGGATCATCGAGCCGTGGGGCTGGTCGGTCGAGGTGAAGATCCCGTTCAAATCGCTAAGATACACGGCGGGGCCCGGAAAGATGTGGGGCTTTAACGTCGCACGCAATATTGATCGATTCAACGATGAGTTCAACATGTGGCTGCCGGACGACCGGAATGTTTCGGGGTTCTTGATCAAGCACGGGAAGATAACCGGGTTGGACGAAATTAAGTATGAGCGGACGCTGGAGTTGATCCCGAGTATTACTGTGTCGCAGACGGGCCGACGCACGCGGTCTATTCCGCGTTTCATCTTGAACAATCCGGCGACGAACCCGAATGGAGATATTCTAGATCCGGGACGGTTTGTGAACTTCGGGCTTAAGCAGGATATTGGCCTAAATTTGAAGTACACGATCTCGCCCAACATCACGCTTGATGCAGCGATAAACCCGGATTTTGCGGAGATCGAGGCCGATGCTCCGGTTGTTACAGCAAATCAAAGATTTCCGATCTTTTTCCAAGAGAAGCGCCCGTTCTTCCTAGAAGGAAATGAGATATTTCAGACGGTTATGTCTATCTGGGATTCGCGGTCGATCATCGACCCGGATTTCGCTGCAAAGGTGACGGGTAAGGTCGGTAAGAACTCGTTCGGACTTTTGGTAGCGTCGGACAGTGCGCCGGGGAATTTTGAGGAAGACGATCGGAACGACCCGTCGGTCCGCCCGCGAATTGACGAATTTCTCGACCGGAACGCGCTAGTGGCTGTCGCGAGGGTCAAGCGCGATTTTGGTGCAGAAAGCAATGTCGGTATGTTCGCGAGTTATCGCGACTTTGCCGAACAGAAGAATCTAGTGCTGAGCGTTGATACGCGGATCAAGCTGAGTCCGACGTTGACCACTCAGTTCCAAGCAGTTGGAACCTATGGGCGCCGATGCTTCTTCGATCCGGGATTTGAACCGTTGGTTGACCCGGTGCAGGCCCAACGCAACAGGGATATCTGCGGGACGGGCACCTATAACATTTTCGGCAATCAGACGATCGATCAGCTAAACCGGAATTCAACGACTTTTAATGAGTACCGGTCGGCAGGCGGTTTCGGTTATGTCGCAAACATCAATTACTACACCGACAAACAGGGGTTTGGATTTGATGCGGTCGGGAGGACAAGGGACTTTCGTGCTGATGCAGGGTTTACACGCCGCACGAATACTAATTCGCTGAATGCGTTTCACCGTCAGGCAACGGCAAACAGACCTCAGGCGACAATGATCAGATTTTCATGGGCGCAGTTCGGGGGCCTTGATCATGACTGGTCAGGTCGGACGCAATTGGCACGGTATGGTCAAAATGTCGTGCTCACGTTTCAGAAATCATTTTATGTGAATGCCGAGGTCATGGTCGCTCAGGAAAAGCTCTATGAGGAAGAGTTCGGGTTGAAACGCACTCCGACACGGCCGACCGGTACATTTTTCGGGGACCCGACGCGTTCTGTATTTCGCCAGCTATATCATGTGAATGCGAGCCAGAATGTAAACAAGTATTTCAATTATTTTGGTTTCGTACGGTTCCAGAACAATGCGTTCGATTATTTCGGCAGGCGAGGAGGGTTGCTAGACCCGGGTCCGGGCAAGCAGCTCGATGCCGAACTATTTCTGGAATATAAGCCGATAGGAGCCATGCGGATCTCCGCTAGCTATCGAAAGAGCCGTATGGTGCGAAACGACAATCGTGTGAGGTCGTTTGATTCGGACATTGTCAGCCTAAGGTCGACGTATCAGTTTTCGAGGTTCGTATTCACTCGAATGAGGATTGATTACGATTCGACTCGAAGCAGCTATGCAGGGCAACTGCTATTTGGGTGGAACCCGAGTCCGGGGACGGCGTTTTACGTCGGGTATAACGATAATTTTAATTACAGGGGATACAGCCCTTATACGGGACAGTTCGAGCCGGGTTTTGAGAGAAACAGCAGAACTTTCTTTATTCGGGCATCGTATCTATTCCGTAAGAGTTTTTAAGCGTGTTCCTCCTGAAAACGCTTTTTGACGGCAGCGGGCCTGTTCATCCCGCTGCCATTTTTCTGTTTTCTTAAGCATCTGTTAAATACTTCTTGTAAAATCTTAAGCACTCGTGTATAACTTTAAGCGGACACGCCGTTTCTACTCATTGACAACCACCCAAAGGAGGCCTCTTTATGACGCTAAGTAGAAGTTTTTTAGCACTTATTCTGTGTTATTCCCTAAGTTTTGTAGGTTTTATTGCCCTTCCAGCCCAAGTCAGTGCTCAAGGATCCACGCCTGCGCTGCAGCGAGGCTATAGAACCGGATACTCCGACGGATATATGGCTGGCTATCGCGATTCGATCGACAACGAAGCCAGAAGCTATGCGAAGCATGCGGAGTACGATGCCGCGAACCGCGCTTATACGAGCGAGTACGGCAAGCTAGAGGATTATCGCGACGGGTATCGTCAGGGTTTTGAGGCGGGGTACGACACGGGCTTTGAAAAGCGCTCGTTTGAATCTGCTGTGCCGGCGGGATTGGCACCTCGCGGTCTCGTGACCGTCGCACGACAGTCGGCGGCCACCGTTCAGCCTGAGATCACGGCGACAGCAGAACCGTCGGTTCCCGTTATAGAGGAGCGTTTTGTCGAACCGGTGACGTCGGCAATCGTTGAGGTTCCTACGGCGAACGTAGCGCCCGTTACGACCTCGACATTAGAGTCGGCTCCTGTGCCTGTTGAGTATGGGACGGCGGCTACGCCGATCACGCAGGATTCTTCAAACATCCGCAAGGTTAGTTACCAGGTCGATCCGGAAGAGCCGATGATCATCATACTTAAGGATACGGAACTGATCATCGAGCTAGAAACGCCTTTGAATACGGATACGAACCGCGTCGGTGACCGCTTCACGGCGACTATCGTTTCTCCGGTCGAGATCAGCGGAGCGAAGATCGAAGGACGCGTTGACAAGATCGTTGAACCGGGCAGGCTGAAGCGACGGCCGGAAATGAATCTCTCGTTCGACCGGATCGTTATCAGCGAACGGCGTTGGAGCAATTTCAATGCGATGCTAACTGAGGTAATACCTGTTCGCGGGGACAATGTACGGATGGTAGATGACGAGGGTACGGCTATCGGCAAGCGTGATCTAAAGGGTGACGGGATCAAGGTCGGTGCATCGACGGGAGCAGGGCTCGGACTTGGTGCCTTATTTGGAGGACCGGTCGGAGCGGCGGTAGGTGCGGGCGTCGGTGCGGCGTTTGGAGCAGGTGTTGTAGTCGTCGAACGCGGCAAGCACATTAAACTCAATCAGAATCAACAATTAAGGATAAAGACGGTTTACGAGACGCAGATCCGTTAACCGGGTCGCGTAGACATCTGTTTAGTCCGCAAGTAATGGCGCCTTTTTCTCCTTTGGGTTAGCTGTGGCTTGCGGACTTTTTTGTGCAAATTGTTCAGACAAACGGTCATAGGGAAGTAGAGCACAGCAGTTGATGCTTGTCTAACCCCGCTTACTTCGTTAAAATAGAACGTTTTAGAGACGTATTTTGCAGCGGAAGATATAAATAATGAGTACAGCAACAGAATCAACAGCATCAGCGGGGCTTCGCGGGGTAGTAGCAGCACAGAGCGCGATCGGCGACGTCGATGGGGTTAATGGGGTATTGATCTATCAGGGTTACGACATCCACGAACTGGCGGAAAACGCGACGTTTGAAGAGGTTGTTTACCTACTTTGGAACGGACGCCTGCCAAATTCAGCAGAACTGAGCGAGCTTTCTGAGCAGTTCAGAGCGCATTACGCTGTGCCGGCTGACATCATCGAGCTAATGAAGCGTTTTCCGAAGGACGCTGAGCCGATGGATGTGCTTAGAACTGCGGTTTCGGCGCTGGATTTCTACGACAAAGCCGGACATAGTACTGACCGTGACAATGCGACAAAAGCAGCGATCAAGATCACGAGCCAGATCGGGACGCTCGCGGCCGCCTGGGATCGTGTACGGAACGATAAAGAGGTCGTTAAGCCTGATACATCGCTGAGTATCGCTGAGAATTTCCTTTACATGCTTCGGGGCGAAAAAGCGGACCCTGAGGAAGCAAGGATGTTCGATATTGCTTTGATCCTTCACGCTGACCATGAGCTGAACGCATCGACCTTTACTACTCGCGTTGTCGCCGGAACATTGGCTGACATGTATGGTGCGGTCACGGCTGGAATCGCGGCTCTTGCGGGCCCGCTCCATGGCGGTGCAAATACGGCGGTAATGAAGATGCTGCTCGAGATAGGCAGCGAGGACAAGATCGATCAATTCGTTGAATCGGCACTCGAAGAAAAGCGGAAGATCATGGGCATCGGCCATGCGGTTTATAAGACGGAGGACCCGCGGGCAACGTGGCTTCGCAAGTTCTCGAAGACGATGGCGGAGCGCAAAGGCGAAACGAAGTGGTTCGATATGTCGCAGCGTATCGAAAAGCTGATGCTGGAGAAGAAAGGAATGTATCCGAACGTCGATTTCTATTCGGCTTCGACGTACTACTTAATGGACATTCCGCTTGATCTCTTTACACCGATATTTGCTGTGAGCCGTATTTCCGGTTGGACCGGGCACATTCTTGAGCAGTATGACAATAATAAGCTCATTCGTCCCCGTGCTGAATATATCGGAAAACGCGATCAGAAGTACGTTCCGTTAGAGGAGCGGTAGACAGTCTGAATTATTTGAGAAGGCCTCGGAGTTTCCGGGGCTTTTCTCATTTGAGCGAGCGGCGATCGATTTTCGGCATCTTTCGCTAATGTATGCGTACGGACACAACGGAGCTTTGCTGGTTGCAATACTTCGGAGGTTGAGGGCAAAGTATTGACTTTGTTCACATTACGCATTGAGCCTTGAAGGATAAAGTAAGGCAGACTAATGATGGGCAGAAGGAGAAGTAAAAGAAAGTGAAGTTTTTAAGCGGGTTTGAAAGTACCTATATCTTCGAATCCGGACGCGATGTATTGGAGCTCACGAAGCACACTCAGTTCGTTAAGAAGGATCTGAGATTGGCGCGGGACACGGGCATGGAGCAGCTGCGGTATTCCATTCCGTGGCACACGGTTGAGCGGAACCGCGGCGAATACGACTGGAGCTGGACGGACGTTGCGATGGCGGAGTTGCGCGAGTTGGGCATCATGCCGATCCTTGATCCTCTGCATCACACAAGTTTTCCGCGGTGGTTGGAGGATGGTTTCTCGAATCCGGATTTTGTTTCGACGTATCTGGATTTTGTCACGGCGGTTGCCGAGCGTTATCCGTGGGTTAAGGATTACACGGTTATCAACGAACCTTTTGTTACTACGTGGTTCTGCGGACACGAAGGTAAATGGTATCCCTACCATCAGGGTGCTGACAGATTTGTGCCGATGATGATGAATGTGGTCGAAGCGATCATTCGGGTCAGCAATCGGCTGATCGAAATGGTGCCGGATGTCAGGCTTGTGCACGTTGACGCGGCGGAGAAACATCGAGCGCTCGATTCGCGCTCGGCCGCTCATGCCGAGTTCAGCAACAATATACGATTTCTCGTTCACGATATGATCCTTGGCGGGTTGGGCGAGGATCATCCGCTGTATGAATATCTTTTGAGGCACGGAGCAGACCGTTACCGGCTCGAGAGCTTTCAGAAGGTCCCGACGCGGATCGATGTGTTGGGCCTGGATTACTATTCGCATTGCGAGCTTGAGTGGTGCACCGACGGGCGCATTTATCCGAATCGCCAGCCTGAGGGGCTGGTGCAGACGGCCCGCGAATATTTCGAGCGTTACCGGTTGCCGATAATGCTTACCGAGACAAATATTCGAGGCTATGTGACGGACAGGCTTTCGTGGCTGAAATTCATGGTCGAGCAGTGCGAGCAGATCGAACGCGACATGGCGGAAGCGGGGAGCTCGTTTGAGGGGTTTTGCTGGTATCCGTTCATTGATTCGACAGACTGGTGCTCGCTTGTAAAGGAAGCTCGCGGCTGTGTTGATCCGCAGGGGATCTACTGGTTGGACAGGCAGACGATGCAGCGGAATGCATCGGAGTTGAGCGAGGTCTATACGGCCTTGGCGAAGGGGCAGATCACATCCAAAGATATTCCAGCTTATCATTTTCAACCGCCGCTTGATGAATTGCTGAGCGGACTTATGCCGATGATGAGGCACTGGGGTTGGCGGCAGCCTACAATAGAACATCCGCGCACAAGTCGGGGCGCCGGCGGGCTGATGCCGGCAGGCAGTATGGCTTGCGCGTAGCGGGCAGCGATCGTATGGAATATCGGACGCTCGGGACAAGCGACCTAATCGTTTCGCGCATCGGGTTTGGGGCTTGGGCGTCCGGCGGGGGCGGCTGGGCGTTCGCTCTCGGCCATCAAGACGATAAGGAATCGATAGAGGCAATTTATCGGGCTCTCGATCTCGGCGTCAATTGGATAGACACGGCGCCGCTTTATGGGATCGGGCATTCGGAGGACGTCGTGCGCCGTGCTTTGGACGGCATGGCTGAGCCGCCCTATGTCTTCAGCAAATGTGGGATGCCTTGCGAAGACAGCGGCCGCATTATTCATTGCCTTACGCGCGAGAGCATTCGGCGGGAGTGTGACGCGAGCCTGAAGCGCCTGAACGTCGAAGCGATCGATCTTTACCAGGTTCACTGGAACAAGCCTTCGGAAGAGATCGAGGAGGGCGTAGCGGCGGTTGCGGAGCTGCAGCGGGAAGGAAAGGTGCGATACATCGGGGTTTCGAATTTTGATGTGGACGAAATGAATGCTGTAAGGCAGATCGCGGAGATCACAACTCTTCAACCGCCCTATTCTTTACTGGACCGAAATGTCGAAGCTGAGATCTTGCCGTATTGCGGAGAAAACAACATTGGAGTTCTCGTTTACTCGCCGCTGCAGTCCGGACTGCTGTCGGGCAAGATGACGCGCGAGCGAATCGCTGCGTTTGCCGAAGACGACATACGTCGGGACAAGCCTGAATACAGTGAGCCGCAGCTATCGTATGCACTTGAACTGGCTGAGACGCTGAAGAAGATCGCGACCCGCCACGGGCGTTCGGCTGCCGAGGTGGCGATAGCGTGGGTTTTAAACAATCCGAATGTGGACGCGGCGATCGTCGGGATGCGGCGTCCGGAGCAGGCCGAAGGAACGGTCGGTGCGGCGGAATTGCGGCTGACCGACAAAGACCTTGTCGAGATCGATGAACACCTGAGAAACGATCAAATCAACACTAACCGTCTCGCGCCGAACAAAGAGATTGCTCCTTAAGACACAAAGGGTTAGAATTACGTAGATTCTATCCACAGGAGTAATTTCGCAATGAGAGCAATCTTGTCAATCGCAGTCTGTAGCGTGGTCTTCGCTGCGGTCGGAGCCGCCTCTGCGCAAACCGATATGAAACCACCCGTCGCAAGAAAGATCCCACATGTCACCAAGGTCCACGGTTACGAACGCACCGATAATTATCATTGGATGCGCGACCGGAACGAGCCTCGTGCACCCGAGATAATCAAGTATCTTGAAGAAGAAAACGCCTATACGGAAGCTTACATGGGCCCGCACGCGGGGTTTGTTGACGCCTTATATAAAGAAATGCTTGGGCGGATCAAGCAAGACGACACGACGGTGCCGTACAGGTTGGGCAATTATTGGTACTTCAACCGGACGGAAGAGGGCAAGCAGTACCCGTCATATTTGCGGAGCAAATCGAAGGACGGCAAGGATGCCGCAGTGCTGCTTGATCTGAACGAGATGGCGAAGGGACACAAGTATTTTGCCCTCGGCACGTTTCGGGTGAGCGATGACGGCAACTGGCTGGCGTTCTCGACGGATACGTCCGGCTATCGGCAGTACACTCTGCAATTCATGGATCTGCGTACAGGGGCGGTCAGGCCGCACAAGATCGAGCGCGTCACATCCGTGGCTTGGGCGAACGACAACAAGACGGTTTTTTACGTTACCGAAGACCCAGAGGACAAGCGGAACAACAATTTGTGGCGGCACGTGGTTGGAACGGACAAGAGCGAGCAGCTTTACGAAGAAAAAGATGTGCTCTTTGGCATCGGTGTAGGGAAGACGCGGGACCGCAAGATGATCATGCTTGTCTCGTACGCCGCGACGATGCAGGAATACCGCTATATTCCGGCAGATAAGCCGCAGGCGGAGTGGAAGGTGATTGCTCCGCGTGAGAAAGATCATGAATACTCGGTCGACCATTGGAACGGCGAGTTTTATATAACAACGAACAAGGGCGCCGAGAACTTCCGTGTTGTGAAAGCCCCCGTCGCTGATGCCTCGCAGAAGAATTGGAAGGAGTTCATTCCGCACAATCCGGCGATAAAGATCGAGGGGGTCGAGTTCTTTAAGGATCACGCAGTTGTATCTGAGCTTGAGAACGGGCTTGAGTATTTGAAGGTAATGGACCTGAAGACGCGTCGGGCGCCGATGAGGATCGCGACGACGGAAGAGGTCTATACGATGGGCACGTCGGGGAATCCGGAATTTGACACGGACGTCGTGCGTTACAACTATTCGTCGATGATAACGCCGAACACGGTTTACGAATACAACTTCCGCACCGGCAAGAGCGACATGCTCAAGCAGCAGGAGATACCGAGCGGGCACGACCCGGCGAAGTATGAGACGAAGCGACTGTGGGCGACTGCCCGTGACGGCGTTAAGGTGCCGGTCTCGCTCGTGATGAAGAAGGGAACGCAGCTCGACGGCAAGGCACCGATGCTGCTCTACGCTTATGGCTCGTACGGATATTCGATGACGCCGAACTTTTCGACCGCGCGGCTCAGCCTTGTCGACCGCGGGATGATCTATGCGATCGCGCACATTCGCGGCGGCAGCGAGCTTGGCGAAAAGTGGCGCCAGGATGGCCGAATGTTCAATAAGCTGAACACCTTTCATGACTTTATCGATTCTGCAAAGTGGCTGATCGGCGAAAAGTACACGTCGCCCGACCGGCTCGTCATTCAGGGCGGCAGCGCCGGCGGGCTGCTGATGGGCGGTGTGATGAATATGTCGCCCGAGACATTTAAGGCTGCGCTCGTTCAGGTGCCGTTCGTCGATGTTTTGAACACCATGATGGACGACACGCTGCCGCTGACCACCGGCGAATGGATAGAGTGGGGGAATCCGAATGAGAAAGAAGCCTTTGATTACATGGCCAAGTATTCGCCCTACGACAATATCGAGAAGAAGGCGTATCCGAACATGATGGTGCAGGTGTCGCTTTATGACAGCCAGGTCCTCTATTGGGAAGGTGCCAAATACGCAGCCAAGGTCCGCGAACACAACACCGGCGACAGCGTGATCTTGCTCAAAACCCTGATGTCAGCCGGCCACGGTGGCTCATCCGGCCGCTACGACCGCCTAAAAGAGATCGCCTTCGACTACACCTACGCGTTAAGTCAGGTGGGGATCACGAAATAGGGATTCCCGACCAGCGACAACCTTCACAGCACCAAAGGAAGTGCCCCCGGCGGTAGCAGGGGGCTGACGGCGTGTATTTACCGCGCGGGGTTTGTGAGTTGAACCACCCGCTACGGCGGGTGGCACTGCCTGTGACCCCGACCTTTCAACCGGCCCCGCCTCCGCCGCTCCCTAGGAGCGAACTGTCTGTAGGACCCGACAAAGCTTTAGCCATCGGGCGGCGCTTGCTGCAAGATTCACCACTCTGTGGAAAACGTTTTCAGGGCGCCATGTAACACGTGACAAGCGGCGTGTTACGCGTGACAAGCGACGTGACACGCGTTACAAGCGACGTGTCACACGTTACAAGCGACGTGACACACGTTACAAGCGACGTGTCACACGTTACAAGGAGCCTGACACGTCAACGGCGCCGATGCAACTGACGAGATGATGAGCGAAAGCTGGTCCGACGGCGCCGGCCGCACACGCATGAGCCGCTTTGAACACCCCGGCAGCACAGGGCAGCGACGCTGCTGACGGAATCATTTACACAAAAGAAGAGCACCTCTTTCGAGGTGCCCTAAAAGTCGGAATAGCGATTTAACTAGAACGTAAATCGAAACCCGAGCTGAGTTGTAAACGGACGCCCGACCGGCGGTCCAAAGCCCGGCCCAAACAGTGAGAATGGCGTCAGGAACGTGGACGATACCTGACCGGTTCCACCGAAACCGGGCTGAGAAGGCCTTGCTGTAGTTCCTGCACCGGTCGCAGGACTGATCGCCAGCCGCTGCGAGAACGACAGGTTGTCGTAGTCAAATAGGTTGTAGAAGTCGACGTAGGTCGTAAGTCCGAACCTTTCGCCAAATCTCCATACCTTTCCAAGCCGCAGGTCCATGTTGAAGAAGTCGCCGCGTCCTTCGCCAACGATGTTGCCTGCACCGTCGATGATGAATCCACCGCGATAGCTATTCACTTGCGCCTGCGTACATCCGAGAGGATTGAGAGCCTGAACGGCTG
>JACDAK010000050.1 GCA_013695495.1 Blastocatellia bacterium
GCGATCGATGATACGCCCCGCTGATACTCTCCGCACAATATCAGCGTGATTCGACCGTGACGCGATTCTTCCGCTCCGCCTTCGACCGCGGGACGTTTGGAATTGTTCAGCGGCTCGATGATGACGGCAACCCAATCGATGTGTTCGGCGAACCGGCGGGTGACCCCACACTTCATCGGTTTACGCTCTCGGCTGAAACAAATCGCACGATAAGTACGCGCGATCGAAGCGTCTTTTTCCTCCGGTACCGGTACGAAGACGTCCGGCTCTACAACATCGAAAGCCTGCTTGTCCGAGATCTGCTCGAGCCCGATTCCCGGATTCGCATGTCAGGGTTCGGCGGCACCTTTGTGCGTGACACACGGCAACGCTGCGGGATCGAATACACCGTACTTGACATCATCGCCCGCGGGGGGCCCGGCGACCCCTGCCGCTATAATGCCAGCGACCCCACCGACGGCGCTTTCTTTACGGCTGAATACAACGTTTCTACGCCGCTGCTTGGTGCAAACATCGGCTTCCATAAATTCCAAGCTACATACCAGCGTTATTACACGGTACCCTGGCTCAAGAACACAACATTCGCCGCCCGGGGCATTCTCGGCCTTGCAAGCGTCTTTTCGAAGCGTGAGCGATTCTCGTCCGACCAGTTCCCTGACCTCGAGGGCATTTTGCCGATCAGCGAACGCTTTTTTGCCGGCGGTTCTAATACGCTGCGCGGCTTCGAATTCGAATCCGCCGGGCCCCGGGTTGTGATAATACCCGAAGGCGAGTTCCGGAACAGCGACGGCGAACCCGTGACCCTGGATCCATTCACCGTTCCGTTCGGCGGCAACGCCCTTGCGATCGTAAACCTTGAGGCCCGCATTCCAGTAACCAACTTCATCAGGGTCGTACCCTTTTACGACGGAGGCAACGTCTTCCGCAGGGCCGGCGACATCTTTAAGCCGCCCGCGGTACCCGATGACGATGTTTTCCGACAGAACTTGCGCGTTCTCTGGTCGCACACGGTGGGCCTCGGGCTTCGACTTAGAACTCCCATCGGAGGCGAGATCGGTGTCGATTACGGGTATCTTCTAAACCCGCCGAGCTTCGTCGTGCCGCAAGAAATCGGCCCTCCCGCATTCTTACGTTTGCGACAGGGCCAGTTCCATTTCAGATTCGCTCAAGCTTTCTAATTTACTGCGGCTGAAACCGCTATGATATGCCTTTCATCTAGCTCGACGACCAGTCCGGCGTCAACGGGTACGCTCGATGCCAAGTGAGCGTGCGGCGAACTTACCTCTTCATGGAACTCCGCGGCAACCTCCGCATCTTTAACCGCGTCCCCGCCCGAACCGCCGGCCTCACCGCCGCCGTTCTTCTTTTTCCGGTTATTTTCTTTCGTCCGGTACATTGCCTTGTCCGCCGCGACAACAAGCTGGTCGAACGTTTCACCATTTTGCGGATAGCTCGCCGACCCAAGACTCACGCCGACGTTTGCCGAGCGGTGTTCATCTACCGAAAGACTAAACTCCGAAACTGCCGTCTCAATTCTCCGGCAAAGCTGTCGAACGCTTTCACTGTCGGTTTCGGGAATTATCGCGACAAATTCGTCGCCGCCGTAGCGTGCTAAGAAATCATATTCCCGAAGCTGCGACAAGATCACTTTGCCGACAGAACGCAGCATCGCATCGCCAAACAGATGGCCGTAGGTGTCGTTGACCGACTTGAAGCCGTCAAGATCCAGCACCAAAAGCTGGAAACTGGAACCAGTACGCGAGGCACGCGTCACTTCCTTATCGAACTCCATCTGAAGGCTGCGTGAATTCGGCAGGCCTGTCATCGGATCTGTAAGTGCATGCGAACGCGTTTCCGCATGTTTCAGTGCCGATCGAATCGCATCTGCCGCAATGCGACCAACTGTCTCGAGAAGCCGTATATGCTCGTCCTGATAACTCGGAACAGTGGATGAATACAACGAAACGGCCCCGATCAATTCATCATCAGCGACCAGCGGCACCGCGACCATCGCCGAATACTCTTCGGCAAAACTTAGATGTGAGAACGCGAAATCAAGAGCCGGGTCCACGTTGCCGACCGAGCTCCGTTTCTTCAGGGCATAGCCCGTAGCTCCTTCGCCGATTATCACGCGCTTCTTCTTCAAAAGGTCAGAATGGCGGCCGCTCGAAAAAGCCGATGTCGCAGAGTCTCCCGCAGGGTCCATAAGGTAAACAACACACGTTTCGAACGGGATCATGTCCCCGATCTTGGCGGAAAAACTCGAAAGCGTCTCATTCACATCAAGAGACGTGCTGAGATCGCGGGCCAGCGAATACAGTGTGAAAACTTCGCGGTTTGCCCTCTTGATCTGCTCGACAAAGTTCGGTCCTCCGTCCTGGATTAGCAATGGATGCTTATTCGACCGTTCTTCGATCTCCGGATATGCAAGACCTTCCGCATCGATCTCTTCTTCGAAACGCCGCAGATTTCGCAGGAATAGCTCGGAAAGCTGCGGGTCAAACTGAACGCCCGCACGGCTGCGCAAGAACTCGCACGCCTCGTCACGCGAAACGGCTGAGCGGAACGGCCGAGCGCCTCTAAGCGAGTCAAACGCATCGGCGACGGCCAGGATCCGCGCAGTCACCGGAATATTGTTGCCCTGAAGCCCATCCGGATAACCGGCACCATTCCACATTTCGTGATGATGCTTCACCGCCGGAACGACCGGATATGGAAAACCGACATGAGCAAGGATCGATGCTCCCACTTGAGAGTGAGTCTTCATCTTTTCCATCTCAGCAGGCGTTAACGCCCCCGGTTTACTCAGAATGTGGTCCGGAACAGCAAGCTTTCCTATATCATGAAGCAACGCCCCGGTGCGGAGGGCATCGATCTCGCCTTCCGAAAGTCCGAGCAGGCGGCCCATCCCGACCGCGTAGATCTGCGTCCGGCGAACGTGCCCGACGCCGACCTGATCACGGGCATCTATGGCCGTCGCAAGCGATTCGACCGTAGCTGAATGGAGTCGGCTGGCTTCGACGATCTCACGCGTCTTCTGCTCCAGAGCACGAAGATGAATGTTGTAAGCGAGTTTCGCAAAGATGACCGCCGGCAAAATAACAAGCCCGAGTTCGATACCAAAGTGCAGCAGCACCCCATAAAGAACCAGCGCGACGATCGCGGCCGCTGCATAATTCACCGGGTGTAGACCGCGTTCTTCTTCCGCAATGCCCGCAGGAGCACTAGAAC
>JACDAK010000061.1 GCA_013695495.1 Blastocatellia bacterium
CCCCGAAACCCGTTCAGGGCTGCGCAAATTTCAGGAATCCAGGGCGATAAAGGTGACCGGCACGCTCAACCAATCGACCCTGGCAGCGATGGGAATTCCACTCACTCCAACTCAGGAAGCTAACGAAAAGAAATAATCCTCAAAACCCTAACGAAAATGTGAACCAAAAAATGTTTTCCGTTTTTGTACAAGACACGTTATAATCCGATGTAGCGTGTCTTTTGCCTTTGCTTCCTGCACGCATTATCACTCGGAAGCGACTCGCCCCAACGGGCCTTTCCAACATATAAGTTGGTGCCTTAAATCCCTTTCAACATCGGAGTTTTTAATGATTCGCAGGTCCTTTCTGTCATACCTCTCTCTCTCGTTGCTCGTGATCGCCGTCGTATTTTCGAACGGATGTGCCGCCGAAGCTTCGCGTTCGGATGCGTCGGCCCGCCTATCCTCTACGGAGAGCAGCGGTCTAAACTCGACGATCGAAATTAGCGCGAACTCGCCCGCGGATACCGTGAAAGCATTCTACGAACGCCTTCGCGACCGCAAGATCCGCGATGCAATTGTACTCACGAATCTGAAAGCAGCGGTTGAGGACATCGCCGACGACGAGCTGAAAGAGTTTTCAGCTGATTTCGATGCGATAGCTGCGTTGGTACCCGCCGAGATCGAGATCAACGGTGAGATCATAACGGGTGACCGTGCGGTTGTCACCGCAAAACTGCCGGACGAGGACCAGCAACTTCAGATACAAGAGGTTCACCTTCGCAAAGAAGGCAGCGGCTGGACGATTCTCTCAGTAGATGAAGAAGCCGAAGAATTGGTCAAGCGTCAGGGGAAAGATTATTTTCGCACTCTCAAGATCGAAACCGCCCACGAAGAGGCTAAGCGGATGCTGGAACGCTTTGCGAAGGCTCAGGTCGTATATTCGATGCAGAACCGCGGTTTATTTGGAGAAACACGAATTTTGATCGAACTTGGCCTATTGCCAGAGGATGCTCTGAGTACAGAGTCGACCGGATACTCGTATGCAATGGCCCTTTCTGCAGACAAACGTAAGTATGTTGCGTCTGCAATTCCAGCTGAATACGGAAAGACCGGGAAAAATTCTTACATTGTTGAATCGCCCGAAAAGGGCATGCCGGTGGTAAGGGGAGAGGACAACGGCGGTAAACCGTTGAAATGATTACGAATATGTGAACCGAATTAAATTTTCAGTTGCGGGCGCTATAAGGTAAGATTATAATGTACCCATTACTAACGCCCGGTTAATGGATCATTTATGATACGAGAGCTAGTAACCAAAATTCGCGGGGCCCTTGCGGAAAGGTCCCACTCGACACGCAAACAGATCAACGCGCCCATTAAGATAGCTTTCGAACCGGAATACAAGACCGGGCGGCTCACGAACCCGCAGCAGCTTTCAATAGCCGGCGAGACCTATGACTTGAGCGGAACCGGGATCGGGTTCATTGTTTCTGCGATAAGAGTTCGCGAGAACTATCTGGTCGGTCAGGACCGCATTTTGAATGCCGAACTCGACCTGGCGGGCAGCAAGGTCAAAATGAAGATCATCGGCCGCCGCTACGAAAAGGTCGGTATCCACCTTTCGACCGAGCGTTATATGATCGGGGCCGAAATCGTCGAGATAAGCAAGAACGACCGCGAGGTCTACGAACATTTTCTGCGATATGGGTCTGGCCGCAAGCGTTCGACCGCGCCGGGGCTCGAGATGGGTAGTCGATAACACATCATAGATTTAGAACGAGAGCCGGCATATATTTGCCGGCCCTTTTTGTTGGGCAAACCCCACGGTGTATGCTAGATAAAACTTATGACAGACACAGTCAAGATCGGCATCATCGGATCAGGTTTTGCACGAAAGGTTCAGATCCCGGCGTTTCTGAAATGCGAAGGGGCCGAGATCGTCTCGATTGCGAGCGGAACGCTTGCAAATGCACAGTCTGCCGCAAAGGAATTCTCCATTGAACACTTTACTGATGATTGGCACGAAACGGTCAACCGCAAAGACGTCGACCTTGTCTGCATTACAACGCCGCCGGATCTTCATCGGGACATGGTGATAGCGGCGTTGGAGAACGAAAAGCACGTGCTCGCCGAAAAGCCGATGGCGATGAACGTTGTCGAGGCTGAGGAAATGGCGGCCGTCGCACGCAATTCCGACGTGCTCGCCCTCATCGACCACGAACTGCGCTTCCAGCCGGGCCGGCAGCGTGCATTTCAGATGCTCCGCGACGGCGCGATCGGCAAAGTCCGCCACGCCAAATACAACTTTCGTGCGCCGCACCGCGGCGACGCGAGTCTCCCTTGGAACTGGTGGTCTGACATCGATCAGGGGGGCGGAGCCCTCGGTGCCATCAACTCTCACATCATCGATTCGTTCAACTGGCTGCTCGGCGTCGAAATGTCGAGCGTCTTCTGCCAGCTTCAAACGCACATAAAACGCCGCCCCTACACCGGCGGGACCCGCGAGGTAACGACCGACGACGAAGCGAATATGCTCGTCAATTTTGCCGACGGAGAGCTTACCGACGACGCCACCGGGCTTATCTCCGTCTCGATGGTCGAGCTGCCCGAATATATGAACACGCTCGAGCTATTCGGCAGCGACGGTGCGATGAAGATCGGCCACCGCGGCGAGCTTTCCGTGGCGAAGAACGGCGAAACCGAATGGTCGGATATCGACGTTGACCTCGGCGACGTCATCGAAGGCGTGCCCGACACCGGTTTCTCACGCGGCTTTATGCAACTCGCACCCAAGATCATCGGTGCGATCCGCTCCGGCAAGACCACCATTGAACACGCAGCCACATTCGAAGACGGTCTCAGCGTCCAGAGAGTCCTCGACGCCGCCCGCCAATCAAACTCAAAACGCGCCGTCGTCCGCCTTTAACTGATCACCCGCCAACATCGGAGAATTCAGCGCTTGTTTAGATATTCGGCCGGTTCGATGATCTGCATGCGCGAGTCGAGAGTGCCTCGCGGAATGTTCCGCGGTTTTTGGCGGGGTAGCCGCACCGCCTATGTGCATGCGGCAGCTAGGAGACCCTTGTGATAGGTGCGGCTGAGGGCAAGTTCAGTTCCGTCGTCAAGCATGATGATCTGGTCGCCGTTCGATAGCGGCCGCAGGGCTCGGACGCGATCTATGTTGACAATGCGGGAACGATGAATGCGAACGAACTTTGAAGGGTCGAGTTCGCTTTCAACCGAAGAGATCGAATTGCGAACAAGATGGGTCTCGCCCCCGGTGTGTATCTGTATGTAATTGCCGGAAGCGGCGATCCAGTTGATCAATTCGACGGGTACAAGGATCGTGCGGTTGCGGTGTTTAACGATGAGGCGCTTTAGATATTTGGGACTTGGTGCTATTTGGGTAAGAGCGAAACTGAGTTTGTCTGCGAGTTCGTGTGATGCAATTTGCGGCTTGATCTGTTCTTTTGCGTATTGTAGCGAACGAGAAACACGCGTCTTATCAAACGGCTTCAAGAGGTAATCGACGGCGTTTCTCTCGAACGCCTCGACCGCAAACTCCTGCCGCTCCGTCATGATGATAGTGATCGGCATATTCCCCGGGCCCACGCTCTCTATCACCTCGAATCCACCCATTTCAGGCATTTCGACATCGAGAAAAACAAGATTTGCATCGGATCCCTCGATCAGCGTGACCGCTTCGCGGCCGCTCGAAGCTTCACCGACGATCTCGATCTCAGGATCATTAAGTAGTGTTTTCAACCGGCTGCGCGACGGCTTCGAGCCGTCCGCGATGATCGTTCGTATGTTCATGACTATGAATACCCCCCGAATGGCTATTATTTCCCGCCTTGAAGTTATGAATCAGGAATAAAACATAAGGCCCGCGGAGTGCCGCGACCTGCGGTTTGGAATGATTGCAAGTAGAAGGAAGATTGTGCATGCCAACTAATAAGGACGACAATTCATCTATATTTGTTCACCCATTGTTAGAAACACCGTGACTTGGGTGTTTTGTGACAGGAATTCGAATCTTTCAGTAACCGGTCAACGAATCACATACCGAGTTCAGGGAAAGTTTGTATGGCGAAGGCGGCAAAGTGATACAATTGAAGATGGCTGTTTGTTCGCAGTTCGAACCAAACGGTCAGGGGGACGTATTAGAAGTATGGCAGACATCGACGCTTATAAAGATAAATTTAGCGATAGCGGCAGGCGGGTGCTGGAATCCGCACTTGACGCTTCGCGTCGGCGTGATCAAAATTACGTCGCGATCGAGCACATTTTGCACGCGATCGCTGTAGAGGAGGACGACCTGTTCACGGCGACAATGCGCGATCTTGCCGTCGACCCACGATCAGTAAAGCTGCTCATTGAGAAGCGGCTCGAGATGGGCCGCCAGCATTCGGGCACCGGTTTTCGGATCGCCCCGGAAACGACCGAGCTTTTTAAACGTGCAATGGACCGCGCTCGCTCACAAGGGCGCCGCGTCATCGACGCCAGCGACATTTTTTATGTGCTCTCGAATGATGAGCGAAGTCTTTTGAACGACGTATTGCAAAATTTAGGTGTTCCCGCAGACGAGGTTGCTCAGACGGCACGTACGCGAATTCGGAAGCGAGAAAAAGAAGAAGAGCGCGTGCGGCAGAAATACGAACTGCCAAGCTTTTTGAGGCATTTCGGTGTTTCGATGAACAAGCTTGCGCGACAGGACAAGATTCCGCCGACGATCGGGCGCGAACGAGAGATCATGCAGATGATCGAGATTCTTTCGCACCGTGAACGGTCAAACTCGCCAATGCTCGTTGGCGAGCCCGGCGTGGGTAAGACTGCGGTTGTCGAGGGGCTGGCAAGGCTTATCGAACTCGAGCCGGAAAAAGTGCCGGCACGGCTCCGCGATTCACACATTGTGCAGCTTCAGATGGGCGGGCTTGTGGCCGGAACGATGTTGCGAGGCATGTTCGAAGAACGTATTAAAGGGATTATTGATGAGGTCAAAGAAAAGGACAATATTATTCTTTTCATCGACGAGGCTCACACGATAATCGGCGCCGGCGCCGCTATGGGCACAACCTCAGACGCCGCTAATATGTTCAAATCAGCGCTTGCACGCGGTGAATTGAGGATAATCGGCGCCACAACGATAACCGAATACAAGGAATACATCGGCGAAGATGAAGCTCTTTCGCGTCGGTTCCGGCAGGTCAAGGTTGATGAGCCGACGATCGACGAAACCAAGGAAATATTGCTCGGTCTCAGGCCGCGACTTGAAAAGAATTACTCTGTCACGATATCCGACGAGGCGATTAACACGGCCCTCGAAATGTCGCCGAAATACATTCGCAACCTGCATCTGCCTGACAAGGCCATCGGGTGGCTCGACACGGCGTCTGTCAAGGTCGAGATCAACGAACCGGAGCACCTGATCGTTCGGCCGGAGCACATCATCGACGTCATTTCTCAGGAATCGCGCATTCCAAAAGACATGATCTACCGCGACACATCAGATCGTTTCTCGGTAATGGAAATGGATCTGGGCAACCGTGTCATAGGCCAGAAAGACGCGGTCCGAGCCGTCGCAGAAAGGCTTCGGCTCAATAAAGGACCGCTTAAGGATAATCACTACGCGCCGGACGGCGTACTGCTCTTCCTCGGTCCAACCGGGGTAGGAAAAACGGAGCTTGCCAAAGCTGTCGCTGAATTTATGTTCGGCGATGAGAGCAAAATGGTTCGCATCGACATGTCTGAGTATGGTGACGGCACCGTCGGCATAGAAAAGCTGATCGGCATGCCGCGCGGCATTGTAGGCAGCGAACGCGGAGGGATACTTACCGAACAGCTACGGGACAATCCTTATACGGTTCTACTGCTTGACGAGGTCGAGAAGGCATCGCCTTACCTCATGAACATCTTCCTGCAGGCTTTCGATGAGGGCTGGCTGACCGATGGTCGCGGGAAGAAGGTTTATCTGTCCGACGCGATCGTCATCATGACCTCTAATCTGGGTTCTGAGAGTTTCAAAAAGTACGAAAAACCGCTCGGATTCGGGCAGAAGACGCTCGGCGACATGAAGCAGATAAAGGGCGAGGTGATGAAGGCCGCAGAGACGCGGTTCACCCCTGAGTTCAGAAATCGTATCGACGAGATCATCGTGTTCTCGCCGCTCACGATGGACGAGGTCCGCGATATCGCACGACTTTATCTGGCGAAACTGAAACGCAATATGGAATCTCAAGGCAAGATCGTTGAGATCTCTGACGAAGCACTTAACCTGCTGACCGATAAAGGCTTCAGCCCATCTTATGGTGCACGTTTTCTCAAACGCCACATTGATCAGTCGGTCAAACTCCCGATCACTAATCAGTGGAAAAAGGGAATGCGCTTCGCGATCGATGTGGAAGACGGCGAGGTCGCCGTGAAAATAGAAGATGCGTTCAGCCTGAACTAAACAGTCGAAATGTTTCAGAACAAAGGGCTTTGATGGTACGATGTCGTCAAAGCCCTTTATTATTGGAGCGAGTTAATATGAAGCGATTCACCACTTTGCGCAACGCCAGTTTACTTTTTTGTTCTCTGGGTCTCCTTGTATTCGGAGCGATCGGCACTCCTGGCCAGGCCCCGGCTGCTCAGTCCGCTCAGGCCGCGAGTGTGCCGGTTGCGAGATCGGCTCGCGTTTGGGACAAGCCAGGCCCGGGATATACCGAAGCGGCGCGGCAAAGAGGTATCGAGGGTACCGTTAAGTTGCGGATCACCCTATTGGCAACCGGCCAGGTCGGTGAGATCGTTCCGCTCTCTTATCTCAGCTACGGCCTCACCGATCAGGCAATCGCCGCCGCAAAGCAGATCAGATTCGAGCCCAAACGAATAAACGGCGTCGCCGTCGATGAGACGACGACCGTCGAATACAGATTCCGTCTTTATTTCAAAGACGAGGACGAGGTCATCCGGACGAAGGTCGCGATCCTGGGCCGCACGCAGCCGAAGCTGACCGCTGAAGAGGCGGCAAAGCTTCCGGAGCGTAAAGTTGCGGTCAACGTTTTTTTCGGCACTGATGGAAAGCCCGTTGCTTACGGGTACGTTACGGACGTTCCGCTCGCGTTACGGGCGCGATTCAGCGACGCAGTCCAGCAGATCAGATATCGTCCGGCGGTCCACTCCAGCGGGCGGCGTGTAGCTGTTACAAAGGTCATCGAATATCAATTTTAGGTCTGCAATATCGAACCGACCGGGCCGCCGCTGCATCGTAATATGAGACTGCAGAGGCGGTTTCTCTTTTCACTTCTTAAAAACATTATGAAGCTATTTAAGACCTGTTTGAGTTTGTGTTTGGTATTGATCGTCGGGCAGGCGACGGCGTTTGCTCAGGATGAGGCGGGCACTGCGAAGCGTGAACCGCAAACTGCCGAAGCAGAAGCTGTGTTGAAGAAGGCTGTCGCGGCACTCGGCGGGGAGAGGTATTTAAACGTGAAGACCCAGATCGGCCGTGGGCGATACAGTGTTCTGCGAGATGGCATCATCGTGTCATTTCAGAGTTTCTATGACGTGCTGGTATACCCGGACAAGAATCGGACGGATTTCAAAAGCGGCGGCGTAAAGACGGTCCAGACCAACGCCGGCGAGAGCGGATGGGTATTTGACGGCAACCTGGAAGTGATCCGTGATCAATCGGATCTGCAGCTCGCAAATTTCAAACGCGGGACGCGTGTAAGCATCGACAATCTGCTGCGGGGAAACTGGCGCGACGCTGCGGAGCTAAGTTACACCGGCCAGCGCCCGGGATCGCTTGGTAAGCGCAACGACGTGGTCAAGCTCACATACGAAGACGGTTTTGAGGTTGAGTTCGAATTCAGCGACGAAGGCCTGCCGCAGAAGACCGTTTATCACCGAATAGGCGGCGGCGGTGAAACGATCTCCGAAGAAGACCGCTACGCGCAATTCATTACCATCGGCGGTATCGCAACCCCATTCATCATTGACCGTTATTCGAACGGCGTGCACCTATCGCGAGTAAATTATGAGTCCGTCGAATACAACAAACGCGTCCCCAACGACATCTTCGAAAAACCCGCAACTCCCCGGGCATTCCGAAAAGATCTGCGACTGTAACCACACATGAGGACGAAGGAAAAGGAGGCATCGGTTTTGATGCCTCCTCTTTCACTGTGCTCAGTGCCTGATTTAAATGAATGCAAAATCGAACTGGGCCTGATGGATCGATGCATCGGACGTTATATCGACGTTCCCGATATATGCCTCGATCTCGTCGAGTACCGCACGTTCCGTGGAACGTAGCGCCTTCGAAACTTCCGGGTGGATGCGAAGCGTCGTTTGCCGAACATCGTCGAGTTCTTTCGACAGCCGACGGGCCTCGGAAAGGATCTCGTAGCAAATGGTTGTCGCCGACTTAATCCACCCCGCACCCTCGCAATACTCGCACGGCGAGCACATCGTCCTTTCAAGCGATTGCTTCACGCGCTTACGGGTCATAATGATTAGCCCGAAATCGTTGAACGAGAGCACCTTATTCGGCGACTTGTCCGATGCTAAAGCCTCCTGCAGCGCCTGCGAAACCTTGTGCCGGTTGCGCCTGTCCTCCATGTCGATCAAATCGAGCACAATGATACCGCCGAGGTCACGCAGCCGGATCTGACGCGCGATCTCGTCGACTGCTTCCATATTCGTTCGCGTGATCGTGTCTTCAAGCCGAGCATTACCCTTACCCACGAACTTGCCCGTGTTCACATCGATCGCAACAAGAGCCTCGGTTTGGTTGATAACAAGATACCCGCCGGACTTCAGCCATACGCGGGGCTTGAGCGCCTTGTCTACCTCTTCCTGAACGCCATAGGCTTCGAGGATCGGCGTTTCGCGGGTGTAAAGCTTGATCCGCTTTACCATGCGCGGCTGAATGCGATTGATGAATTCGACGGTTCGAAGATATTCTTCTTCACTGTCGACGCGGATCGCCGTGAACTCGTCTGAGAGCTGATCTCGAAGCAATCGCTGAACGAGGTCCAGATCTTGGTGTACGAGTGCAGGCGATTTAGCCTTTTCCGATTGTTTGCGGATATCAACCCACGTGCGGACAAGGTAACGTGCATCCTGTCGAAGGTCTTCTTCAGAAATGCCGACGCCAGCTGTGCGAACGATAAAGCCGCCTGACGGAATTTCTTCGTCTTGGCGTATGCGCTGAATAAAGGCTCGCAAGCGTGCTCGTTCGTTCGACGACTCGATCTTACGCGAAACACCGAGGTGCTCGATGGTCGGCATATAAACGAGAAACCTTCCCGGCAGCGCTATATGCGATGTGATGCGAGCCCCTTTCTTGGCGATGGGTTCTTTCGCGATTTGCACCAAGATCTCCTGGCCTTCACGAAGAAGGTCAGAGATCGTCGGGGCTCCACCTTTACGGTCTTCGCGACCGTCGCCCCGATTGTCCCGGCTGTCGCGATTCTCCGGTCGAGAATCGCCGCGACCACCGCGGGCTTGCTGAGTTCTTGCTCCGCCGCCACGACCGCCACGGCCTCGGCCCCCGCGTTGGTCGCCTTTCTGATCGTCTTTTGCTTGTTCGTCGCCGTCTTCAGAACTTTCGGGCCTTCCCTCGGCGGCTGCTTTGTCCGGCTTTTCCTCGATAGGCTCAGCCGCCTTTTTTTCCTCGGCAATTGCAGCAGCGGGTCCGTCGGGTGACGGTTCACTTGCTACATCCTCAAATCCGACAGGTGCTTCGGAGCCGCCCTCACCCGTTTCCGGTTTGCGCCCCCGACCGCCGCGCCTGCGTCCGCGCCCGCCGCGGCGGACTGACATCTCCGCAGTGTCTGAGGATTCCTGAACGCGCGCCTCACCATCGGGGATCTCAGTATCGTCCGATTTCGTCTTGCGTGACGTTCCGCCCTTGGCCTTGGTGGTTTTAGCTTTCGCAGTTTTCGCGCGAGTGGCCTTCTTGGGCTTTTCTTCCGTACCCGAACTCTCGGTTTCATCTGTTCCTTCAGCCCCGTCCTTAATGTCCGACTTAGTTTTGCTCCCTTTCGTTGCTGCTTTGGTGCCCGTCTTAGCGGCACGTGCGCGAGCCGGTTTCTTCTTCTCTTGCTTCGCCGGAGCCTCGTCGTCTTCGTCCGCTATTCGTTCAAAACGGCTTTCGGTGGCCCCAAGATCGCCGATGAGCGAACCCACTTCAGCTTCGTCTATGCTTTCCATGTCAAACTCGACCGCCCGCACTTTGTCGAATATCGCTTCCTGAAGATACGCGTCCTTAAAGAGTTCACCGGTGTCCTCATCGTCGATCACGCGTTCAAAGCCCGAGTCGTCAAAATCAAAAACCGGCTCCGCGCGTCCCGACGTATCTCTGTCTCTGTCTCTGTCTCTGTCTCTGTCTCTGTCTTTGTCTCTGTCTCTGTCTTTGTCATCATCAACAGCAGAGCCCCTAGCTTTGCGGTCGTCCTGCTTCGGCTGACTCCTTTCCGAATCGCGCCCGCGACTGCCCCGGGACCGGCCACGCTTTTCTTTGGTGTCGGCCTTTTCGGCGCTGACATCGTCGTTAGCATCGTCATCAGAAGCATCGACTAGGGGTTCGGTCAATTCCTGTGCAGACTCCATCTGCTTTTCGCGTTCGACGCGGGAGCGTTCGATGCGGTCGTTCGCTTCCCGCTTCGCTTCCTCGGGCGAAGTCTTCTTCGATTTTTCCATTACGATACGCTCGATCTCTTCTTCTTCGTCGAAAAAGTCCGAGACGTATAAAAACGCATCGCGCTCGAGCCCGATCGCGACAAACGCAGACTGCATGCCGGGGAGCACACGCTGCACCCGGCCCTTATAAATATTCCCCGCAATACCGGCATTCTCGTCGCCGCGCTCAATGTAAAACTCGCTGACACGGCCGTTATCAATAATTGCGATCTTCTTTTCGCGTCCGTTGACGCTGATGATCATTTCCTTTGACATACAAAGTTCACTTTCCTAATTGAATTGGTTTTCTCGTTGCCGATCGCGCAGGGAATGCAGAAGAGACGTGGATAGTTGAGTTGAAGCTCACCCTTATCCGTTCTGTTGGGCAGATTTCGCGTAGAATAATACTTTTTTACTGTTGTCGCGGCCGCTAGTGAGGCCGAAACGGAGAGCTATGAGTGTTTTCACGCAGGAACCCTTTGTGATCGGAAAAGCCGCACGAGCTTCTCACGATCCGGGAGCAGCGACACCTTTTATCGTGTCGCGCTCTACCAACTAATCTGCGAAATTGCGGCATTATCAGCCGCTTGAAAATCTTCCCTGTTTGCACCGCAGCTAAGTCCTTGAACCGAGCCAATGGCAAACTCCCACTTAGTATATAAGAAATCAAAGCTTAGGTAAATGAGAACCGGCTAAATTGCGAACGTCTTTGTTAAATTTCTAAAGGCGCAGATACAATTGAGGTCTCATTATGGAAGTCTATTTTCAGATAGTTCGCGATGCCGCGGGGTTGTCCAAGGCATGCGAGGAATTGGCCACAGCGCCATATCTCGGTTTTGACACGGAAACTACCGAACTTGACCCTCGCCGCGGCGATATTCGGCTCGTGCAGTTCAGCACGGGCAAGAATACCTTTGTGATCGACCTCCTGCCTTTTAGGGCAGGCGGCGATTTGAAGGCCAACCCGGACCTCGCACCGCTGCGTGAACTTTTGTCGGCGGCAAGGCCGGTAAAAATCGCCCATAATGCCAAATTTGATGCGAAGTGGGTGCGACATCATCTCGGCTGCGAGCTTGGGGGGATTTTCGACACGTTCCTTGCGAGCCAGATCATCGCTGCCGGCGACCCGGACCGCCGGCATTCGCTGGCAGATGCAGCCCAAGTATTCATTTCGACCGAGCTCGACAAATCGGAGCAGGTGAGCGACTGGTCCGCAGCCGAGCTATCGCAGTCGCAGGTGGAATATGCAGCACGCGACGCCGCAATCCTTATCCCTCTACACGAGGTGATGGCCGAGCGGCTGAGAAATGACGGACTTGAGCGAGTCGCCGCGCTCGAATTCGACTGCGTAATGCCGATAGCCGAGATGGAGTTGGCCGGCATTTACCTGGACAAAGCGCGGTGGCGCGAACATCTGGCAACTGTCACCGCGGCGCAGGGTCGGGTGGCCGATGAGCTTCAGGAAATGCTTGCGGGCGGTGTAGCGCAAGCATCGCTTTTCGGCCGTCCCGAGATAAATCTCGATTCGCAGCCGCAGGTGCTCGCGGCGCTGCGCAACCTAGGCGTGCCCGTACAGGACACGACACAGGCTTGGCAGCTGCAGCCGCTTTCCGAGGGCTACCCCGTGATCGGCAAGCTACTTGAATATCGCGGAACACAGAAATCGATAACGAGTTTTGGCGAGAACATACTTGAGTTCATAGAGCCTTCCACGGGGCGCATCCATGCGGATTTCCGTCAGATAGGAGCACCGACCGGGCGGTTTTCGTGTTCCAATCCAAATCTACAGCAGATACCTCACGACCAGAAGTATCGGCGATGCTTCAGAGCTCCGGATGGCAAAAAGCTGGTGATAGCGGACTATTCGCAGATCGAACTGCGGATCTTGGCGGAGTTTTCGGGTGACAAGAACTTCATTGAGGCTTTCAGATCAGGGCAGGACTTTCATTCGACCACAGCGGAACGAGTTTTCGGTGTCAAACCGGAAGACGTAACGGCAGAGCAACGCTCATTTGCGAAGCGGCTGAATTTCGGCATCGTTTACGGTGTCGGCGCCTCGAGGTTCGGGCTGATGACCGGCCTTTCGCAGTCAGATGCGGAGAACACGATGCGGCGATATTTCGGGGCTTTCGGAGCTTTGGACTCCTATCTGCGCGAATCAGGCAACAGCGTGATAGCGGACCGCGCGGCGCGAACGGCTTCCGGCAGGCTGCTGCGACTCAGGTTCGACGAAACGGACCGAGCGAAGACTGGTGCAGCTCGGCGCTACGGGGTGAATATGCCTATCCAAGGCACGTCAGCGGATATCTTGAAACGAGCACTTCGGCTGCTGCACGACTCATTTCAGGGAACATCAGCGAAGCTGGTGAACATTGTACACGACGAAATAGTTGTAGAATGCGACGCAGCAGATGCCGAAGACACGTGCGCACGATTGCAGGGTGCGATGAAGGCGGCAGCGGAAGAATTCATCGAGAAGGTCCCGGTAAAGGTCGACGCCGCGATCGCAGACGAGTGGGCGAAGTAGCGTTAGTTGACGAGTGATGGATCCGAGACCCGGAGAAAGTCTTTCAAGCCCGCCGCCTGCTGAGGCAGAAGCGTAAATTCATAAGATCCCAGCTTGAGCCGCGTCCCCGGCGCCGCAACGGCGTCCAGCACCTCGCGGGATATCTCAAAATTTAGGTACTCCATTCCCTGCGGCAGCTTAGCGGCGTAACGGGAGGGGCCGATGTCATAGGTCCCTTTGGTGGTCACAAGGGTCAGCGAGTGGTTTGCCGCAAAACGTGGCTTTTTTGACTTAACCCAGAAGGTGAGTTTCACCGGGTCGGGTGCGGCGGACAAGGTTTCACCGGCGAAGAAGAAGCCTGCGGCGAAGTTGATAGCGAGGATGCCGGCTTTCGCGGCTTCGGCGTGCGCGAAATTCTCGGCGACGAACATCACCCGAGTAGTTCCACCGGCAGGCTCGAATTTGAATGTGATTAGATCCCCGGCGCCGAGTGCTCGGATCTGAGCGTTTGCAGTAGTCGAAGTTTTAGTCTGTGCCGACACAGACAATGCTGTCAGCACGCAAAAAAGGGCCGCGTAAAGGGAGTTTTTCATAATAGATAGTTTGCAGGCCGGGTGGCCGCGGAGTAGAGATCTTCCGAATCAGCGAAATCATCGCCACATCGATGATCTCATATCCGAGACGCCGAACGCTATCAGTTTTTTGGAGAAATCAGCGGGCGGGGGCGTTAGCCTTTCAAAACCGCCCGCGTGCGCGGGCGGTCTCGATAGTAGATCAAGAAGCTGAGGTGGCCTCAGTCTTTTGTTCCGGTTCTGGCTGATTGATATAGAGTATGCGGGTACAGCTTTCGCATGTGACTATAGAGTCCATCCGCTTCACCTGCACCTGCATTTGCGGCCTGAGAGCCATATAACACGCCGAGCACGAGCCGTTGATGACCTCGGCAACTGCAATACCGTCGCGGCTGCGTTGTGCCATTCGGTTGTAAACCGACGCCAACTGAGCCGGAAGCGTCTCAAATACCTTTCCGCGCTTGGCGGTTTCTGCATTGAGCTCTTTCTTTATCGTTTTAAGCTCCGCATCGAACGAGGCAAATGTTTCCTCGCGTTTGGCGTCGAGTGAGTCGATTTCCTCCGCACGGTCCGTGAGTTCCTTTTCAACCGCTTCACTAGCCGTCATTTTTTCCACGATCTGATTTTCAAAGGTCGCGATCTGCCTCTGAAACGAATCTATCTCTCGCATCGCGGTTTCGTATTCCTTTTGATTCTGCGAATGTTTGAGGTTGCGGTCGGCTCTTTCTAGATAGGTCTTATATTCCGATACGCTTTGTTCAAGTTCGCCACGCTCGGCAGTAAGTGTATCGCGGCGATTTTGTATCTCCCGTATAGAAAAAGCGTGCTGTTCGAACTCCTGTTCAATTTCAGCACGCCTTTGTTCCGCTGTGTCAACCGAATTTTTCAGTCGACGTATGTTGGTGTCGGTCTTTTGTAGATCTATTAATTTTTCTAACTCTGGTCTCACTGTATTAAAAATCTCCTGACTAAAAAAGCTGCCAATGTTCAGTTTAATACGAAAGAGCCTTAGGACAAAGCGTATGGCGGGATAAGCCTCAAAGTTCCGCGAAAATCCGAAAATGCTCGGCAATATCATCCGCATGAAACGATTCCCCCCGTTTGCCGTCTACGATGCGGAACCAGTCCGGCGTATCGCCCACGGGAATGAGGTGTAGCTGTTCTGTAAGCTTCGGAATCCCGAAGTGTGACAGCCGTGCAATGGCCAATGCCCCCCCCCGCATAAATCCGTCGGCGGGGGTCCGCGTCCAACCGGCCTCGACAGAGAGGCATCTCACACCTTTGCTTAGGTTTATGCGAGTTCCCGTGATATTCGATATGCCGAGATTAAAGCTATGCGGTTCGTGTCTATGGATGAGAATGCCGGCGGCGGCGGCTTGCCGAGTGGTGCCGAGCTCGATCAATGAATCGACGAGCCACCGTACGCCTGCCTCACGCCGCAGATCGTTCGCGGCGCGCAGGGTTAGATAATCTGCGACGTCGCCGCGTCCGGACGCATGCGCGGCATCGATCGCCCGGGCAAGCATAGTTGACCAAATTTGGTCCAACTCATTCATATGACGAGGATAGGACCCGCGGAGGGCAATTGCAATTTCGTGATATTATTTGAGCTTACGAGCAATGCCCACGTTCGGATTTGCAGGGGCCCGCGCGCGAATGGGGTCGTTAGGAGATTTATGAAGTTTTTGTGTTTATTTTTTCTAATCGCACTTCTCGCGGGCGGGGCCGCGGCACAGGATGCCGAGCCGACGCCATTTACGTCTGCACAGATCGCGGCACACAAGACGCGGGTTGACCGCGCGATCGCGACATCGGACGTTGGTGGCCGCGTTACCGAACTCGCAAGCTTTGTCGCAGAGGCACCGAGGTCCCCTGAAGCCGACAGGGCACGAGCTTCTCTGGCAGCTGGGCGAGTGATGCTGGCAGACCAGCGGCTGCACCAGGGGGCAACAGCAGAAGGCGTTGCAATGCTGCAGCAAGCAGTAGCCGATGCTCCATCGCCGATGCCCACCCGGTTATTTTCGGAAATTTTCATAAGAATTCCCGGCAGGCTCTTCTTTGCGGGCGAACGCCGAGCTGCTCTCGAAATAGCCGAAGAGATCGAGAAGAAAATGTCGCCGGATCCGGACCAGCTCTTGCTGATGTCCGAGTTTTATCTGAGCATTGAGGATGGCGAGCGAGCGGAGCGGCTCGCGACAGCGGCCCTTGACGCGAACCGTTCGGCAGCCGCTTATTCGGCGATCGGTATAGCAAAGCGCCTCCAGTTCGATCTGGAGGGTGCCAGAGAAGCGTTTGCGTCTGCGTTGGAACTCGACCCCGCTTCCGTGCCGGCGAAACGCGGTCTCGCAGACATGACCCGGGCCGTAGGCAAACCCGCTGAAGCTCTAGCGATATATCGCGAGCTGACCGAAAAGGATGAGAACGATGCAGCGGCTGAAACGGGCTACATTCTTTCATTGCTCGATTCCGGAAAGCATACCGAGGCGGAGTCAGCATTAGATCGCGCGCTTTATAAGAACCCGAGCAATGTGGTGCTGCTTGCGGGGGCGGCTTACTCATATGCCGCTCAGGGAAACGGCAGTAAGGCGGTGGAATTCGCCGATCTGGCGCTTGCTCTTGAGCCTCGTTACATATGGTCTTATATTGCGATGGGCCGCGGCTATCTTCTCCAGAACAAACCTCTCGACGCCGAGCGGGTATTAATGGCCGGGCGGCGTTACGGCAACTTCCCTACCCTTGAATATGAAATAGCCAATGCACGCGTGATGGCCGGGTTATATCGCGAGGCAGTCGAGGACCTGCGACGACATTTTGCGATTCGGGATGGACTCGTTACAACAAGTCTCGGCGGCCGAGTCGAGCGCTCCGCAGTAACTTTCGAAGACCTGACCATAAACGAAAGTAGAGCAAGCATCTTCGCTCCCAAAAACCCGATTAATGCTGACCTCTCGGCACAGCTCAAGGTCCTTTTGGAGTTTGCGCAAGCAGTTGATATGCGGAACACCGCGGCGGCTACCGATGCCGCCGATCGGTTCGTGATGGGGTCGGACGATATGAAGCTGCATCGGCAGGTCTACATCGCGGGGGCGTTGCTGGAGAAAGAACTGGCGCCGGGAAAAATACTGCAACTAACATCCGCGTCCACCGGCAATACTGACAGGGGGCTGCAGGTGCCGCATGCGGCGGTCGCTGTGATGGCAAATGAGCTTTATGCGCCGCGGCGTGAGGCGGCACTCCACTACGATTACCTCGGACAACCGGACGTTCCGAAGCAGACACTATCCGCGATCCTCAGAGGGCGGCTCGAAGAACTTGCCGGTGCGGCCCTGATCTTAGAGGGGCGGAACGCGGAAGCAGCCGTGCGTTTTCGTCGTGCGATCAGCATACTTCCGGAGCGAAGTGCGTGGTCAAGATCAGCGAACTGGCGGATGGGTTCGGTGCTGCAGAGCGAGGGCAAGGACAAGGAAGCATTGGCTCATTATCTTCGCGGATATGACACCACAAACCCGGAAGTAGTTAAATATGTCGTCATCGAGGCGATCTACACAAAGGTCAACGGTTCGACCGAAGGCTTGGAACGGCAGATAGGGCCAAACCCGCTTTCACCGGCCGTCGCCGCCTTGGCAGGAACAGAAGTACCGGACGTCGAACCTGCGAACGCTGTCGTCGAAAGTTCGGCAACTGAGTTGATCGAAGCTGCAAATCCGGTAGAGCCAGTGATTATCGAAGAGGAAGCAGTCAAGGAAGAAGTATCCGTAGCAGATCCCCCGATAGCCACGGCGGAACCGGTCATCGAAGAGCCGGCGAAGGTCGAACCTCAAATAGCTGAGGAACCCGAGCAAGTCGGTACTCCGATCAAGGAAGAAGAGCCAAAAACCGTCGTAGAACTCGAAGCGCCGACCGCCGAGGCAAACACACCTGTCGCCGCCGACGAGCCCGTCGTCGAATCGACCGCAGTTGAGGCTGCCGAAGAAGGCAAAAAGGCCGAGCTCAAAGTGGTTATCGAAGACATCCCGGCTGTGAAGGCGAAAGAACCTGTTAAGCCGACAGACGCAGCCGCAACGCCGCCGGAGAAAACCTCCTCGATCTTTGAACCGATCGTGATTGGTATCCCCTCAGCGAAGCCTCCGGTGTCGGAAAGTAGCGACACGCCTGTGGCGGCGCGAACTACGCCGGAGAAATGCGAGATAGTCGCAAGCCAAAGCACAATTACACTCGTAAAGAACGGCAGCAGCATTGAATTCTCTTCGGGTATAGCTGGTCTGGCAAAAGCGGGCGACATTCAAGCAATTTCAAAAAGCCCGAACGACATTGAGATCGACCGCAGCGAAGGCCCAAGAGCCGACCGCATTTACTATTCGGTGAGGTCGGTCAGTTCGCGGACCGGTATGTTCCAAGTTGTTCTGATGGCCCCATGCGGGGAACGCGAGATCCTCGTAAGGGTTCGCTAACGTGAACGTCTGCTTTTAGATGTCGCTACGCCAGTGGTGGCGATCACGACTAGTAGCATGAAGACGTAGGAATTAGAAGGAGTTCGCAGCGGGAAATCGAAAAAGCTGTGAACAAGGATCCCAAAACACCCCGCGAGCGCCCCGATCGCGGCCGCTCGACCGAAGCTATCTTTCGCATCCGCAATAACACCCAACCCTTTTCGGAACAACAAGAAAATAAACCCTGCGACAAGGGCAAAACCGATAATGCCTCCGTCCGCTAGCATCTGTAGATAGTCATTGTGGGCCTGCTCTACGCGGAAAAGGCCCATGCGGTCATCGTGCTCAGGGTATGCTACCCCGAACGCGTCGAGCCCGGCTCCGACAACGGGGTTTGCCATGAAGATCTTACCCGCGACAGTCCAGTAATGGCTACGCCCGCTAGTCGGGTCCGTATACGATTCGCTCACGCCGATCCCGCGAAGGAAGTGATCGCCCGCGCCTAGAAATGCGACCATTCCGATCAAGCCAAACACTGCCGCGGCCGCTACCGCGACGATTCCCAGTCGCCTCTTACGATCGGCAGCAACATTCGCTCCCTCACGGTTCACTTTCTTACGAAGAGAAAAAGACACAGCAGCGACAAAAGCGACCACGGCTATCAGGCTGATCATTCCGCCGCGTGAGCCGGTGAAGATCACCGCGAGACACATCATCAATGCGGCGAGCCCAAGAAGCGGAAGCTTGTCCTTCTTTACGTCCGCAGCGAAGATCACGCCGAAAACGAGCCCCGCGGTCATCTCCATTAGCGCTGCAAAATGATGCTGGTTTATGTACGATCCAAAGGGAATCGCCTGCGGCGAAAGGCGCAGCCCGTAAATAGCATCCGGCACGGCAAGCCGTTGAATGATGCCAAAAAATCCCATGAGCGACCCAAAACCGATCAGCGCGATTACAGCTATCTTGATCCGACTCGTCGTATTAATAAATGTGAGAGACGCCGCCAGAAAGACCAAAAGCAAGAAAGCTCGCGCAACAAAGATCCGTGTGGCGAACGGATCAAGCGTGAGTGCACGAGAGGCATTTTCACGCAGCAATTCGGTCGCCGGCGGGACTCCGCCGAGAGGAAGAAGCTGGATAATTCCGAGAAGGACGAGTCCGGCGACCGGAATTAAAAGCGGACTGAGTGTAAGGCGAAACGTAGATGTTTTGCGGGCGTCCAATGCCCAAAGAATGACGATGACGGTGCTAAGAACCGAAAGCAGAGCAATCGCCCACATATCCACAGCCCCGTAAGCTAGCGTCGCGATCATGGCAGTCGCGAGCACCGTGACGAAGAGCAGTGTGCCGAATCTAGATGCGTCGTTGTCGGTGAGTTCCTCCACTTTTACCTTGCGGTCATCGCGAAATCGTCAAACCAAATATTGCCGGAAACCGTGCAAGCGGGTCCCGAGCAATTTTCGCGGACGGATTCCAATCTAACTCCTTCAGCATCCGGCGGTACCATGAAATCGAACGACCGCGCCGTCCAACTGCCCGCCGGCGTCAACGCGCCGGAGTCGCCAAGACGCCGGCCGCTGACAGGCTCCGTCACAGCCCACTTAAGCTCGGAACGCAGCGCCTCGATCTCGCTCCTATATTGAAACGTAACTGTGTACGTACGGCCAGGCTCAACGACAACAAGTTGCGAGATCGGCCGAAATGACGTGTTCAACTTTCCGAACCCCATAATCAGCGCATATCTGCCGCTTTGCGGGGCGTTGTCGCTTACGGCGATCAGCGGCGCGTCTCCTCTGGCGATCTGCCATTCGAAAGCAGTCGCCCCATCCGTCTTTACGGGAGATTCGAAATCGCCGTTCGTCAGCCCGCCGATAGGGATTTCCTCATCAGCGAACAAAGCTGCGGTTCGATAACGGTGGGCCGCCACAAGAGCATTGAACATCTTGCTTCTTTGAACGGCAAGATCCTTTAAGGCAATCTCCGGAGGGATACTGCTCCATGCGGCACCAGCGTCCTCAAAACGTCCGGCGTTTACAAGCATAACCGCGAGAGCTGCATTGAGGCCCGGCGAATCGCCCACAGCATTACGAATCGCTGCCACGTCGCCCTTAAATAGGTCCCATGCAACAGCGGCCGCCGGAGCAGCGATAGCCGGGTCTGCAGCAACAGCCTCGCGAATATGAACGAATCCCTCATTAAAGCGGCCCCGCCGAACAATAAGGTTGCCATGCGCCCATTTCACCGATGCATAGTTCGGCGCGAGCTGAAGAGCACGCGCGAGGGCCGCTTCGGCTCTGTCGTCATGTCCGTTCTGTTCAAACGCGCGAGCGAGCTGCATCCAGAGAAGATAGTTGTACGGGGAATGAGCGACCGCTTTCTCAAAGGCCGTCTGTGCAGCTTCCGTGCTGCCGGGTTCAAACGTCTCATCAAGCCGAACGCCCAGAGCGAAGTGTGTTTGAGGATCCGCGGTTGAAAGTGTAGCGAGGACTTCGGCCGCTTCGACCGACGCCACGTTTCCAGCGGCGGCATGGGCTATGCCCCAAACGCTGAACACGGCACCGGCGATCACGGCCGCGACGACAACCCCGACCGTCATAGCGGTGCCGATTGGCGAATCGATCTTGTATTCGAAGTGCTTTGGCATTTGTACGAGCAGGGCTATTCGAATTCGAGCGGTTCGATCGTGATGTAGGCGCGTTTTAGCGACGCATGCGAATCGCGGCACGCCTCGCGGATCTGACCCAGCTTCTCCGAATCAATATTTCGAAATGATATAAGTACTTCCTGGATCTGATGTTCACGACAGAACTCTGCAAGCGAGCCGTTCTCCTCGAATACCTTCAAGCCGCCAATGACCTTGTGGCGTTTGAGCGGATCGTCATCGACAAACCCAACCGGCAGATAGTTCCATTCGCGGTTATTCCGCAGTTCCCGCAGAAGCATCTCGCCCCCGTCACCCGCCCCGTAAATGAGCACGCGTCGCCCTTGTGAGGCGTTCGGAAAAGGCAGTATCTCACGGATCAGGCGAAACGCCATTCGGCTCCCCGCGATGAAGAATAGAAGGATGACGCCGTCAAGAACGAAGACCATCCGCGAAAAGTTTTCAAAGCGATAGAGCAGCAATATGGCCAGCACGCTGACGACCGTACCGACGGCAATGCCCTTGCCGAACGTAATGAAATCCGTTATCCCTGTATAGCGCCACAACCCACGATAAACACCGGTGACCAAAAACGCCGAGAGCTTGACGACGATAAGTATCGGCAGAGTTTTAATGAAAAGATCCCAGTTGCCGCCGGTTTCGACCGAACCGAACAGCATCACGTATGATGCATAGTAGGCGAGGGTGATCAGAATGACGTCGAGCAGGACCTCGAATATCCGCCGCTTGTACGACACGTCTACGAGGAACGAGAACGCCGCGTTGTTCTGAACCGCGAGTTCCTCATCAGCTTCGTCGTACACTTTCACCTTCGAAAGATATACCCCGATGATGACGAGCACCGTCGTAAAGCCCGCAATAAGGGCGATGCTCTCCGTCACACCCAGTCGCGTTACAGAAAGCGAAAGAACGCCCGCGATCGCCGCAAATGCGTAAAGCATCAGAACCGCCGCACGCTCTGTGAGCCCCAAGGCAACGAGCCGGTGCGAAGTATGATCGCGCCCGCCCTGCGAAGCCTTGCGTCCCCACAGCTTTCTCAGAACAGTTACAAAGGTCGTGTCAAAAATAGGGACGAAAAGTATCAGCGCCGGAACCGCCAGAATCGAGAACACACCGCGCGACCGACCGCCCGTGTCACTCAGCAGCACCGAACCCGCCAGCAGAAAGCCGATGAACATCGAACCCGAATCGCCCATAAAGATCGACGCGGGATTGAAGTTAAAGATCAGAAACCCGAGCAGTGCACCGACAAACACCGCCACGAAAAGCGTTTCATTTACCTGTCCGTTCGCTGCAAGGCCGATCGCCAGAATTACAGCCGCGATCGCCGCGATACCCGCCGCGAGCCCGTCCATGTTATCGAGCAAATTGATCGCGTTTGTTATCCCGATCAACCAGAAAACGGTGATCGCTATATCAAGCAATTCGTTGCCCGTTAGAGGCATCCGCAGGCCGAGTCCCACCAGCACTACAGCACCCATCAGTTGGCCGATCAGTTTCTGATACGGCTTGATGTCGAGAATATCGTCCGCAAGACCGACGATGAACAGGAACGTGGCAGTTCCTATAAGGACGAGCGAATCGACATCTTTCGGCACAAAGAGCGCGTAGAGCAAAACAGTCGCGAGAAAGACGCCGATGCCGCCGTGCATCGCGGTCGGCCGCTTGTGCCACCGGTCAGATTTTGGTTTGGCTACGTACCCTTTCCGCCGCGCGACCTCGCGCACAGCGTAAGTCAGGACAGCAGAGGATATCAGCGCGACCGCCCCGACCAAAAATGGATTTGAAAGGAAATACTGCATAGCGCGACCGCCGATAGTGAGGTCAGGCGGCCATCTTTCTATAAAGCTTCTTGATGTCTACTATCAAGCGTTCCTTAGAATAATTCTTTTCGACGAAGATGCGGCCGTCGCGTCCGAAGCTTTCACGTAATTTTTCATTTTTCGCCAAATAAATCAAGCTTTTTGTAAAGCCTTCCACGTCCTCTGAACGAACGCCGATGCCTCGTTCTCTGACCCGAAAACAGTCTTGCAGTTCTTCGCTGACCTCGCCCAACAGATCCGGTACGCCTCCGACCTCGGTCGCAACAACAGGCCGTCGCGCTGCCATTGCCTCGATCAGCGAGAGCGGAGTTCCCTCGTTAAGTGACGTCAAAGCCACGGCGTCGAGCCCCGCGTAAACCTTTTCGACATCCGTTCGGTTCCCGGCAAAAACGATGGCATCGGTAAGGTTCAGTACCTCGGCATCGGCTCTTAATTCATCCGCTAGGTGCCCGTCGCCAACGATGACAAATCGGAAAGCCGCTTCCGGGTGGTCAGTTCTCGCCCGGGCAGCAGAACGGAGAAACATTGAGATATTCTTGATCTCCGTGAGCCGTCCAACGATTCCAACATCGAATTCCCCTTCGGCGATGCCCAACTCCCGCCGTATGGCGGCCCGCAGATCTTCTGACTGTTCAAAAAGTTCGAGATCGATCCCAAGGCGAATCACCTCGAATTGATGTGGCCGCCCCACGCCGAAGTCTTCGCATATCTCCTTCCGCTGCTGATCAGTGATCACAATGATCTTATCGGTCGCAAAACGTGCAAGAATTCGTTCGATAACTACAAAAACACCCGTTTTGAACCTGCCGTAATAGCTGTGAAACACGTGCCCGTGAAATGTGTGAACGGTGCGGACGCGCCGCGGACGGCCAACAAGACTTCCCCACGTCAGCCATCGGTAAAGGAAAGCTGCGACGCGGCCGACCGTGCCCGCCTTCGCTGTATGCGTATGAATAATGTCGGGTTTGATCCGCCAAATTTCGCGACAGACCTTAACGAGCGAAATGGCATCCTTCGGCGAAAGTTCGCGGCTCATCTCCGCGATCAAGATAGGTTCCACGCCGTTCTGCGCGGCCAGATACTCCATGTCCTCTTCGCCCGGGGGCACGGTTCCCGCAATCAAATGCGATTCGAATTCATCGTCGACGAGCCCCTTAGTGAGCCACACCACGTGTCGTGCCGGGCCGCCGACATTCAGCCGTGCAATGATTCGAAGGATCTTCATTAATGAGAGGCCGCAAAAAAGGTTCGGCAGCCGCAGCGGCCGGCAGCGGCGTGTTAACGCGGCGGCGGGCCAAACGACGTGTGGGCGCTTCGTTGCCGCGGCTGCCGAAGTTCAAAGTATTCGATTATCCCGACAATTGCTAGCCGAGTATTTCAGATTTCAATCTTATTCGCACCGCTTTCCGCGACCATGTTCGACGCACGGAGGAGACTCTCAAATGTTCCAGCATCCGTCCACCACCCATCAAGCTCGTCCCACGTCATCTCGCCGCGATCTATATAGTGGTTATTCACATCCGTGATCTCAAGCTCGCCCCGATCTGAAGGGACTAGCGTCTTGATCACATCAAAAACCGTATTGTCGTAAAAATAGACGCCGATTACGGCGTAGTCCGACTTCGGGTCGGCCGGCTTCTCTTCAATTCTAAGAACGCGATCGCCATCCAGTTTCGGCACTCCAAAACGCTGCGGGTCTG
>JACDAK010000066.1 GCA_013695495.1 Blastocatellia bacterium
GGTCCGAGATGGGTCGTATCGGGTCCGAGACGATCCGCCGCGGGCCGTCTCTGGTCAGCCCGAAACTTTCTGAACCTGTGACGAACCCAAATCGAGCGGCCCGGGGTTCCGGCAGGTCTCCACCCCGGGCTTTAATATCCGTCGCCTTCAGCGACAGGAGGCATCGCTCTGTTTTGTGTTGCTTGACGGTGGGTTTTATACGGCCCCGCGGGAATCAAAAGGCAGTGCCACCCGCCGTAGCGGGTGGTTTAGGCCGCTCCGACGGAGCTTTTACATATATATAGTTGGTTGCGTTTCTATAAACAGATGGCTCCGACGGAGCTTAAGACGCTTTGATGCAACCCGCTTTCGGTCTTGCGGCTATGCCGCTCGATGTGCGGTGTGGTTGTGCCTAACCCGGAAGGCACTTGACCCCTGCGGTCCCAATATTCGCGAAATCCAGCCCTTTTTATTATAATTGGGGAAACCTCATGATCTACGACGTAAAGAAACGCTTTCTCGCGCTCTCGTTAATGGTAATTTTGCTTGCCTTGCCTATTCTTGGGCAATCGGGCAGGCGGATCGAGAAGCCGCAGCAGCCGGTTGCCGAAACGGTCACTCGGGCCCCGGACTTTTCCGAATCTAGACCGTTGCCAATACGCGCTTCGCAGCCCGGCGCGGGGTTCCGCAATGTTCAATCTGCGGGTGCACCGGCCCCCAACCGGGGTGAGGCCGACGCAGAAGACGCGGACGGCGAAGAAGGCGAGATCATCCGCGTAGACACACGGCTCGTTTCCGTTCCCGTGTCGGTTTATGACCGCAACGGGCTGTATATGCCCAACCTCGGCAAAGAGAATTTCACCATATTCGATCAGGGCGTGGAGCAGGAAGTCGCGTATTTCGGCACGTCAGAGGCGCCTTTCACCGTGCTGCTGCTGATCGACACAAGCCCCTCGGCGGCTTACAAGATGGAAGACATTCACGCCGCCGCGATCGCGTTCGTCGACCAGCTCAAGCCGCAAGACCAAGTGATCGTAGTGGAGTTTGACCAGCGCGTAAGGGTGCATACGACCGCGACCAGTGATCGCAGGCGAATCGAACGCGCAATAAAGCGAGCCCGCTTCGGCTCCGGCACATCGCTCTATGACGCCGTCGACGTTTCGATGCGGAAGCATATCGCCGGCGTAGAGGGCCGAAAGGCGATCGTGCTTTTCACCGACGGCGTTGACACGACCTCGCGGCGCGCAACGTACGACACAACACTCGACTTTGCCGAAGAGTCTGATACACCGGTCTTCACGATCTACTACAACACGTTTATTGAAACCCGACGCGGAGTTGGCGGCGGCAACTGGCCGTTTCCGGAAAGCCGTGCACCGCGCGGCACCACTGCTGCGGAGTACGCCGTCGGCCGGAAGTATGTTGCAGAACTCTCAAACTATACCGGCGGCCGCGTATACGAGCCCGGCTCTACGGCCTTGGGGCTTACAACTGCCTTCACCAACATTGCAGAAGAACTTCGACGGCAATATCTTATCGGCTTCATTCCCTCGGAAACCGGCTCAGGCGGCGAACGCCGACAGATACGCGTCCGCGTTAATCGTCCGAACCTCGTCATCCGCGCACGAGATAGTTATATCGTTAACTGAGCGCAACAAGACGCCGGCGATTCCGATTTGATTTATCGCCGGCGTTTTGTTGTGTGGGAGCAACTTGTTGCGGTTGTTTAGAACCGCTGGAAGTTAACGATGCCGCTAAGGATAGTTCCGAGAATGTTCATCGAACTTCCCTGTCGCTAGCCATAACGCTGCCCCGCTTTCGGCAACATCGCAATGAACGTTGCACACAGCATGCCACCGAGCGACGTGTTGTCTTCATTAGACTTCGCCTCTTCCATCTTAATTTGAAAACGCTACTCCAACCCATATCGTGCTAATCCGACGTGTTTGAGTAGCAACTGCCGTGAGGTTCGCTCGGCTGATATTTGTTTCGCGGCATTATTTTGCGTAAGATTTCCCTTCTATATATGAAACTAAACATCATCCCCGTGAAATGGGCCGACGAAGGCGTGGCAATGCTCGACCAACGCCTGCTGCCCACCGAAGAAAAGTGGCTCATGCTTCGCAGTTATAACGAAGTTGCCGATGGCATTCGCGACATGGTTGTACGTGGTGCTCCGGCGATCGGCGTTTCGGCGGCTTACGGCGTCGCATTGGGCGCGAAGCAGTTCGTCGGCACGACCGTCGCCGACCTCGAAGAAGAGCTGGAATACATCTGCGAAGTGCTCGGCGCCACGCGCCCGACCGCGATCAACCTATTCTGGGCGATCGACCGCATGAAGCGGACATTTGCCGCCGGTCGCGACGAAGGCCTTTCCGTAAGCGAGATCAAGCAGCGACTCGTCGACGACGCAAAGGCGATCCACGACGAAGATATCGAATCGCAGCGGCTCATCGCGCAATTCGGCGGCGAGCTGATCGACAACGATTCGACCGTCTTGACGCATTGCAACGCCGGCGCACTTGCCACCGGCGGCGTTTGGGGAACCGCGCTTGGCGTCATCCGCGGCGCTGTTGATCAAGGCAAGATCGTGCGGGTCATCGCCGACGAAACGCGGCCTTATCTGCAAGGCTCGCGGCTCACGGCATGGGAGCTTTTGCAGGATGACATTCCCGTCACGCTCATCACTGACAACATGAGCGGCCATATGATGAAGCGCGGCGAAGTTCAGGCAGTCGTCGTCGGTTCGGACCGCATTGCGGCGAACGGCGACGTCGCCAACAAGATCGGCACCTACATGGTTGCTGTTCTCGCACGCCGCCACGGCATCCCGTTCTATGTCGCTGCGCCTCTTTCAACTATCGACATGAACTGTCCCAGCGGCGACGACATCCCCATCGAAGAACGCGACCGCCGCGAGATCTCGCACATGAAAGACATTCAGCTCTCACCCGACGGCATCGGAATCAGCAATTACGCCTTTGACGTGACGCCGAACGATCTCGTGACCGCGATCATCACCGAAAAAGGCATCGCCCGCGCACCTTACACCGAGAGTCTAAAGAAGCAGTTCGAGGGGTGATCCAACGACCTGGATCTGCGCCGTGGTATTCTGTAGCCAATATTCTTTAAACTTTCACTGTCTCGAAATTGAACAATGAATGGTCGCGTCGCGCTAATGAATGGCTTTTTTATTGAATTTGCCGCCGAAACACGATAGCCTATAATAGCTTTCCCACAAAAACGGGAGAAAAATTTATGGCACATACAGTTCACGAAAACCATTCGCATGTTCACGGCGCGGGCTGCGGACACACACAAATCAATCACGGAGATCACAAGGATTTTCTGCACGACGGACATCTCCATTCGGTTCACGACACGCACTTCGATGAATGCGTTCTAGAAG
>JACDAK010000081.1 GCA_013695495.1 Blastocatellia bacterium
TCACGCTCCTGCGACTTCGCCAGCGCGGTCAAACCGTCCCAATCTTCGGCGTCCAACAGGTCACGCATCTTCTTCGAACCCGAAGCATTGACCCGTTCGCCGACGATGAGGAACGACGCATCCTGCGTATAAGGCTGCTGAAAATAGATCGAAGATGCCGACGGAGCTAGCCGAGCGTCGCGTCGTTTCGGCTCAAGCCCGTCAACACGCTCAATAAGCATCCGTAGATGCTCCGGTGAAGTTCCGCAGCATCCTCCAACAACGTTCGCCCCCAGATCTTTCGCAAAATGCTCGACCTGAGCCGCAAAGCTCTCAGGCGTCTCGTCATAGTGCTGCTTACCGTCCTTCACCTCCGGCAATCCGGCGTTCGGCAGCACGGAAACAGGCAGCGGCGAATTGTCGCACAGGAATTTGAAGCTGTCGGCCATTTGCTTCGGGCCAGTACCGCAGTTCATCCCAATGACGTCGATCGGAAACGGCTCAAGCGCCGTCAGCGCCGCCCCGATCTCCGTCCCGTTCAACATGGTCCCAAACGTCTCGATCGTCACCTGAGCGATCACCGGAATCCGTGTCCGCTTCTCCTCAAACAGATCATATATCGCAGCCAACGCCGCCTTCGTCTGCAAAAGGTCCTGACACGTCTCAACTATGAAAATGTCCGCCCCGCCGTCGAACAGCCCGCGGATCTGCTGCACATAAGCCGCCTTGAGGTCACGATAAGTGATGTGCCCCAGCGTCGGCAGTTTCGTCCCCGGGCCGATCGAGCCCGCAACGAACCGCGGCTTACCCGCCGTCGAAAAATCACCTGCAACGCGTTTCGCCAACTCCGCCGCCTTCCGGTTCACATCGTAAGTCTTCTCAACAATTCCAAACTCGGCCAGCACCACCTCGCTGCCGCCAAAACTGTTCGTCTCGATTACGTCGCACCCGACTTCCAAAAAGTTCGAATGAACCGTCTCGATCGCATCCGGTCGCGTATAAAGCAGATTCTCCGAACAATTCTCAAAATTCGGCCCGCCCCAGTCCTCGACCGTCAGATCCAGCGACTGCAGACTGCTCCCCATCGCCCCGTCGAAGACGACAACGCGTTCGTTCAAAAGGTCCAAAAAAGTACTCATATAAAGATAAAAGCCCCGGCAAACAGCACGAGACTTTTCTAAGCGATAAACTTGTCCGAGCTGTTTAGCCGTTTATTTTACGTGGCCGCAAGTCGCAATAACTCACCACGTTAAGCAATCAGTTTAGTATCGGCCGCGTGACAAGTCAATTGACCCCGATGCCCCTCTCAGGCACTCTCGGCGGCAGGCGGCCCGCGGGGTCCATCTCTTCAAGCCCAAAGGGCTCGGGCAGGCGGTAATCCTCTGAAGTCCCGTCCAGATAAAGATCCAGCCAAAACAGCGTGTGAAACGCAAGATTCCAAAACTCCGTCTCGGCCGCCCGATCCCCCCAGACCTAATCCGGACACGCCTCTATCACCCTCTCCGACGTGTCGATCGCCGCCCCAAACTGCCGCCACACCCCAGCCTTCCACTCTTCATTCATAGCGATCATTTATCCCAAGGGTCAATATCGTATACGATCGGATCGCAAGCCTTGCGGCCCTGATTCAGCTGTATGGAATTGATGCGTGGCACCCATTTTGCAATGTGAGTAAGCGCCGGGCCGAGATGATTAACCCAACGATGTTGTTCTCAAGCTAAGTTGGTCGCTACTTGGTCCGGCGTCTACAAATCGAGTAAAAGTTATCTCAAGTCTGGCCTGCAAGCGCTACAGAATTAGGTTGCTAACCGTGGGGCCTACGCCGATCTTGCAAGTTAAAGTTTCACGAGACAATCGAATTCTAGAGAGGCGACATAGGGACATATTCGGCCCCCGCTCCTGCGTCATTCGAACGTAGTCGCTTGCGATTCCTCAGCGGACTCGGTCCCGGGATCGTCGCAGATCGGGTCGGAAATAACAATCGTCGGGGCGTGTCTGAAAGTATCAGTCAGCGTTTTATTTTGAATTGTATTCAGGTGAAAGACGTCGTCGTCGTCGCATTCGAGACCCAAAACCGGTTCCTTAAGCGACTCTAACTCAGCAACGCAACTCTCGTCTCGACACTCACCCTCTAACCATATCGCGCCCGGAACATTGTCATTGCCGGGCGTCCGCCTGAACCAGCATGTAAGAAAAAGCGGTTGCTCGTCGCGCCGCTTGGCTCCATTAAGAACGTATTTGTGAGCAATGATCTTCATCGTAGGAGTATTCCAGATTACAAAACGATTTGATAGCAACTGTTTTATAACATGTTCTGTTAACTAGCAAGCAGGAGCAAGGGTACTCGTTGGCGTGAAAATGAAGGTCAAAGTTGGTGTGATCGCTGGCAGGGCCCGACCGGGATGATTAACCCAGCTACGGCTCGGAGAATAAGCTAAGTTGGTCGCTACCCTACCGGGCCCTATATCTTTGTTGCTACATTAAACGTGGGGAGTGTCACCAGTAATCGGGAAAGCTCGAACTCTGCATTTGGGAGAGAACGCGACGTGCTTTGCGCTATCAGAACGTCGAGTCATGTTACCACGATTTGTATTTATACGACCAAGATAGGAACATGGTTTCAGACATCCGTTTTCTCATAAGTGCAATTCAAACGACAATTAGTGTGGCTGACGCTTGCGGCAGCGGTTTTTGGCTCGGCATGCGGTTCCGCAGAGCCCGTCGCCACTGATTTTACCCGGGTGGCAACGCTCGCCGGACAGGGCCGCAGCCTCGGCGAACCCTTCGGTATCGCCACGCGCGACGGTCACACCTATATTTCTGATGGAACGGCTGGCACCATCGTCCGCATCGCCCCCGACGGCACGCTCGCAACTGTCGCAACCGGACTCTCGACTCCATCAGGTATAGCGTTCGTTCCCGACGGTTCGCTGCTCGTCGCTGACACAGGCACCCATACTATAAAAAAGGTCGACGCTGCCGGTGCGGTCACCCTTGTTGCGGGTGCCGAAAATGCTCCCGGCGACGCGGACGGCACGGTCGCGGATGCAAGGTTCACAGGGCCCATAGGCATTGCCGCAACAGCGGGTGGGCGCATATATGTAGCCGATACGTATAACGATGCGATCCGCGTGATAGAAAACGGGGCGGTCCGCACGATCGCTGGCGGTCTGCGCGGCTTCGCGGATGGGCACGGCACATCTGCAAAGTTTGAGCTGCCCCTCGGCCTCGCCCTCTGGCAGGGCGACAAGGTTCTCGTCGCCGATGCGGGCAATCGCCGAATCCGCGTGATTGAACCTGACGGACGTGTATGGACGCTTGCAGGGAGCGGCTCGGGCGGCGGCGATGACGGCTTCCCTTCTCAAGCTTCGTTCGAGATGCCGACCGCGGTCACCGTCGACGCCCACGGCATCATCTACGTTGCCGACGGAAACGCGATGCGCTCGATCGGACGCCGTGCGTTCGCATACGTAGAAACGCTGAGCCACCGCCGACGCGGGCTCAGCGACGGCCTACCGCATCACGCACGCTTCAATCGACCGTCGGGCGTTGCGGTGAACGACGCAGGTGAGTTGTTAGTTGCCGACAGCGACAACGTGCTAGTTCGCTCCTTCACCAACAGCAGCGAAGCCGCACTGCTGACCGCCGAAGACGCACGATCCCATCATTACAGTGCCGAAGAATTTCGTGCACTCGCCCCCGGCCGTTGGCCTTATGATCCGCCCGAACGTACTCGTGAGATCGCGGGCACACTCGGCGAGATCCGCGGCGAGATAGTCGATCAGACCTCCGAGGCGTGGTTCCACAATGGCCTCGACATTCCCGGCAGCTTCGGTGAAACCGCTCGATTCATACGCGAAGAGACCGTGCTTGACCCCGCGGCGGCCCAAAACTTCAACACCGCACGCGAGCTCATCCGAATGCCGACGATGGGCTATGTGCACATCCGCATCGGACGCGAGGCGGCTGACCGCTTTTATCCCGACGCACGTTTCCAGTTCAACGACGACCCCGGCGTTCCCCCGGTGATGCGGGTTCCTCGCGGTGCGAGGTTCGCTGCGGGCGAGCCGATGGGCACGCTCAACTCGCAGAACCACGTTCACCTGATCGCCGGCCGGTCCGGATTTGAGATGAACGCGCTTGATG
>JACDAK010000089.1 GCA_013695495.1 Blastocatellia bacterium
GCTCTCCTCGGTGCCACTCTTCTGCTCCTGCTTCCGGGCAACGAAAAAGTTTCAAAAGCGATAACGTGGCCGGAAGCCGTAAAGATCGACTGGGGCGTCGTGCTGCTCTATGGCGGAGGCTTCGCTCTCGGCGTGCTTTCATTTCAAACCGGCCTTGCCGAATCCGTCGGACACGGACTGACAAGCCTTCTACCTTTCAGCGGCGAGTTCGGACTACTGGTCGCGTCGGTGTTCGTCGCCATCACGATCTCCGAAACAACGTCAAACACCGCTTCCGCGAATATGGTCGTTCCCGTGGTAATTGCCATCGCCAACACCCAGGGAATAGACCCGCTCATTCCCGCGGTCGGCGCAACGCTCGCGGCAAGCTTCGGCTTCATGCTGCCCGTCTCTACCCCCTGCAACGCCATCGTCTACGGCTCCGGCTACGTCCCGCTGATGAAAATGATCCGCTACGGCCTCCTCCTCGACCTCATCGGCGCCATCGTCGTCATCACGTTCGTCTGGCTCCTCGCAGGCTTTCTGCGATAACTCCCGTTTCCGGGAAGCCCGGGCGTACGGCACTCTGCCGAGTACTAAGAACACGCTGTATTTGCCTCGGCGGCAGGCGCCGGCGGTTCCCGACAGGTGCCGGCGTCACGCCGACAGTGTTTTTGCCCCGCCGACAGGCGCCGCCGCCACGCCGGCAGCTGGATTTGCCTCGCCGACAGGTTGCTTCTTCCTGCGCCTAAAGTGTTGATAGTACAGGGGGGAGTGGCGTCTGTCTGTTGATTCGGGCCGGATCGGGGTCGGGAAAGGATGGATTTCGTCAAAAAACGCGGGCACGTTACATGTCCGGCACCCAGAACGCCCTGCCGCCGGAGGTGATCAACTTCAAGCCGAGTCCGGGAAGATCAGTTTCGCTGACCCCCAGGTACGTAAAATGCGGCAGGTCTGACGTCACTGTTTGGAACCAGCCGTGCTCGGCCAATATTGCTCTCACCTCGGGGTCGTTAAACTCGGACACGTCAAACGCCAACATCGCCAGATGCTGCGAAGCTCCGGGCGGAGCCACGGAATAAATGATCGACTTCGAAAGGTCCTTAGCGAAATAGATCCTGTCTTCTTCAAGCCTCAGCACTTCCCTGACCTGCTCGTGCACACCACGTCCCCGCAACGCTACTGCTTCGCTCGCCTTCAACCGCCCGAGCATCGTCCAGTGCTTCAGTGCGGGCTCCACGCGGCTACTCCACAACTCTACGGTCTCGTCATATGTCCGCCGTGCCGAATCCGCTCCTCGCGGCGTTATCGTCAACTCCTTATTCGCCGCTGCCTCGATCGCCAGTTCCAGCGCCTCCATCGCCGCCTGCTGCAATTCCATCCGATGATCGCCGATCATCACGCTCTTCGTAGCCAACTTCGCCTGAAAGCTCTCGACCTCAGCAGCGTCGCGGAACAACACGGCAGCCGGGCGAACAACCTCGCTCGCAGTCACAAAGACAGCACCGTATTCGCGCACCAACAGACGCTCGACCGCACACTCCCGGTCAAATCGAACTCCCATTAAATGCGTTTCAAACATAGACCACTCGACACCGCTTCGCAGCTACACGCTCGCGATCAGATTGTTAACACTGCTAAAACAAAATACAATTCCGTATTGTGCGTCCAATTCTCCTAAAGATCCTAAAGCGGCTGGTTATAGTCTATCTCGTGTTCGTGCATCTCGCATTGATTTACTTCGCCGCCGAGAGATATTACGGGCCGCTGCTCACGTTCGACGAAATGGAGATCGGCAATGTCAACGCACCCGCCGTCAACGCCACGCCCGCCGAGTATGAGCTCAGCGATCTCATGATCGAACCCACTCCGGCTTACGTGCCCACGCCCGAGATCGTTTTTGACCCGCGCGCCGGCTTGTTGATCCCGGTGCTCGGCGTCACCGCTGCGCAGCTCACCGATTCCTACAATGACGAACGCGGAGAAGACAGAACCCACGAGGCAATTGATATCGCCGCCCCCCTCGGCACGCCCGTGCTCGCCGCCGCCGACGGCACCATCGCGAAGTTTCACGACAGCGAAGCCGGCGGCATTACCATTCACCAGCTAAATACATCGCAGACGCTCGTGTTCTATTACGCCCACCTTCAACGACGCGCCGACGACATAACCGAGGGCTCGTTCGTCCGAAAAGGCACCACCATCGGATATGTCGGCGATACGGGAAATGCCGGCGAGGGCAATTATCATCTTCACTTCTCCATAGCGAAAATCAGCGACCCTTCTCGTTATTTCGAAGGCACTTATCTCAATCCCTTTCCGTACCTGATCGACCCGAACCTCGCTCCGCAATAACATTGGAACGTCGCTTGCATCTAATCGGGTAGTGCATCAATTCGGTGCAACAAATTATTGCGCAGAGAGATGGTAAATATGCAGAGAAACATTCTTCTAAGGTTTTCACTAATGATCGCCGCACTGGTATTCACCGGATGCACGCCGCCAACAGACGTGAGCAATGCACCGGCGAACAGCAATTCGAACACCGCGTCCGATCAAACCACTTCACAGCCGCCTGAACCCGATTATAGCTCCGTCATCATCACGATCCCGCTCATCGACGCGATGATGAGCGACCAACAGTTCCGGGAACGGGCGCGGACCGAGGCGCAACTCACCGACGAGGAGATGAATAAGCT
>JACDAK010000126.1 GCA_013695495.1 Blastocatellia bacterium
TGCTTAGCTCACAGAGCAAAGACGGGGAATATATTGCACGATTTATCAGGCGGTTTGGCTATGGAGCCGTTCGCGGGTCATCATCAAGAGGCGGCGTTGGGGCTTTGGTTGAGATGATCCGGCTGGCTAGGAAGGGGCTGCCGATGGGATTTTCAGTCGATGGGCCGAAAGGTCCTCGGCACGTAGCCAAGTCCGGAGCAGTAATGCTGGCGAAGAAGTCCGGCTTGCCGATTTTGCCGTTCGCGATCAGGCCGAAGAGCTTCTGGACTGTAAGTACTTGGGACAAGCTGGTGATCCCCAAACCGTTCACCACCGCCGTTGTCTCGGTCATGCCGCCGATTGAGGTTTCGGCAGATTCGGATGAGGATGAGCAGCAGGCCAAGCTCGCGGAGCTTCAAAGTGCTTTGGAACGGCTTTCGCCTGGCTAGGGGGCACCTCGCCTTGCCATGAGATTCGCCAGCATCAAGACGAAGGCCAGCCATAACAAGTCGGCGAGCAGCAGATGTCCGAGCTGCATTACTATGGGACCGAGGGTAAGGAGTGTGGCGGCGCCAAAAACGACTTGAATGATCACAAGGATCGAAAGAATGTTAGCCCAGCGGACAACACTAGGGTCATCTGTGGATTCCTTTTTCAGCCAGCCCGCGAGCATGACTAGATAGACTGCGGTCAGGATCGAAAGAATCGGATGGCTGAGCCTTAGCCGCAGTAGATAGTGCGATGCAGTGGAGAAATCCTTAGCAATCCCTTCGGCAAGTGAACCGGACGGAAACAGCATGTTGCTGAGAGCCGCAAGCGAGCCGCTTATGCCGACGAAGAGAATGCCTATGAGAGCGATGGCTACCAGCACGCACGTTCGTGTAGGCAGTGCGAAGCTCAACCGCTTTCCGGTCACCGCCATCCACGAGGTGAGCGTTAGAAATGCGAGCAAGATGAACGTGTTGATTAAATGGCCGATCGCCCAAAACGGACGCGCTGCCGTAAGGTTCTCGGCGGTGTTGCCCGTTAGCACGAGGCCGGCGCCGACCAGGGCTTCTGTGAGGATAAAGATGAATGAGCCGACGGCCATTTTGCGGATCTGATCGCCCTTGGGAAATTTGCGGAACGCCCAGACAAGCAATCCGATGACGATCAGAAACGCAATGCCGCTCGTCACGCGGTGCGAGAATTCGATGACGGTTTTAAACTCGGGTGCCGATGGGATCACCTCGCCGTGACAAGTTAGCCAATGCTCGCCGCACCCATCGCCGGATTTTGACGCACGCAGAAATACGCCCCACAAAATGACAAGTAGGTTGAACGCTAGCGTCAATAGCGAATAGCGTGCGAACGCCGACATTCCGGCAAGGCCGCGGGGACTGATGTTATTTAGTTCGGTTGCCATTCGGTGTTACGGAATAAGCTTAGAATAGCATTTGCGGAATTCGCGATAAAGAAGGGGGATAATAAGCGGCGGCGATCTGAATCGGCTAATAATTTATAAGTGGCGAACGTTAGGATCGACAAATTGCTTCACGACCGCGGGCTGGCCGAATCGCGCACAAAGGCGCAGGCGATGGTGATGGCGGGCGTGGTGCTGGTCGGCGAAAAGCGTGTTGATAAACCTTCTGAGGCTTTTGCGGCGGACGCCGTTATCCGGATAAAGGGAGATACGCCGGAATCGCGGTACGTGGGGCGCGGAGGGCTGAAGCTGGAGAAAGCGTTAGCCGAATTTGGGGTCGATCCGACCGGGATGATGTGTGTGGACATTGGTGCGTCGACCGGGGGATTTACGGAATGCTTGCTGCAGCATGGGGCACGCCGTGTGGTGGCGATCGATGTAGGTACGAATCAGCTGGACTGGCGGCTTCGAAATGACCCGCGGGTTGATGCGCGGGAGAATTTGAACGCTCGGGGCCTGCAGCCAGAGGATATCGACTCGCCCGTGGATCTGATCGTAATGGACGTTTCGTTTATTTCTGTGAAGAAGATAATGCCAGTTTTTAGTGAGCTGATGGCTCCGGGTAGCCGGGCGATCGTGCTGATAAAGCCGCAATTTGAAGTAGGGAAGGGAGAGGTTGGCAAGGGCGGGATCGTGCGTGAACCTGAAAAGCATGAGCGTGTGGTTGCGGAGGTGACGGAGTTTGCTTCGACGGTTGGATTGAAGCCGGGGCCGGTGATCGAGTCGCCTATTTTGGGGAAAGAAGGTAACAAGGAGTTTCTTGCGATCTATGAACGAGCGTGAGGATAGTTCTGAAAAGCAGGATAGGCTCGTGGAAGGGGTCGATTATTACTTCGAAGGCGGGCTAATGGTGTTGACGGCTGCGTTTCTAAGAAAGCGTGGATACTGCTGCGGCAACGGCTGCCGGCATTGCCCGTATCCGAAAGAAGATCAGAGGAGGAACTCCTCGAGTTCGTTGTGACGTGCGGGTGGGTAGTCATTATCAGGCTCGTCGGAATATTCGGGTTCCTCCGCGCGTTTTGCGGATACATCCTCGACGTGCTCGGGCGTGTGCAAGAAGTCGATCGGGGTTCGAGCTATCTGAATAAGTAGCTCCGGTGTGCAGCACACCTTTTCATATCGTGCCACGTCGTCCTTTAGATGAGGTTGTGAGGCAAGCCAGGCGAGTGCCGAGGTCAACACCTCGCGGGCTGCATCGTCCTCGGGCCATCTAATGCTGTAATGCATCCACTTGCCGTCGCGGCGTGCGTCAACGAGGCCCGCGTTGCGAAGGTATGCGAGATGGCGCGATATCTTTGGCTGGCTGTCGCCGAGCACCTCAGTGAAAAAACACACGCACACTTCGTTCTCACGCATAAGATTCAACAGGCGGAGCCGTGTTTTATCTGAGAGGGCCGTGTAGAACTTTTCCATGTAGCTGAGTGTTTCTTCCTTACCCATACAAATAAATTACCATAAATGGTCACTCTTGTCTCGACATATACGTTAGCCGGAATATATCCGTATCAATATATATGTTGAAGCGTATATGAATCTACGAGGAGCTAGAAAGAACATGTCGCATCGACCGATGACGGGCCCAGTCATGCGGTTGTGGCGATAAGGTCGAACACTCAGCCCTTTCGACCGAGCAATGTTGCACACCGAAGCAGAAGGCGTCTACTATTGGCGCAACTGCCCAAGTATGTTGCTTTCGGAGGTTTAATGCACAAATTCTCTTTCTCTACGTTGGCCGTCCATGCTGGCGAGGACCGGACGGATAATTATGGGGCCCTATCGGTTCCGATCTATCCGGCTTCGGTCTTCGCCTTTCAGGACGCGGACGAAGGTATAGCGATCCACAACTATGAAAAGCCGGGATATTTTTATGGCCGGCTGGGAAATCCCACGCAAATGGCGCTGGAGAAGGCGATGGCTGAGCTGGAGGGCGGAGAGGCCGCTCTTGCGCTTGCATCGGGCATGGCTGCGATCTCGGCGGCCGCGTTCACGCTTCTGAAAGCCGGGGACCACGTTGTCGCACCCGAGTCGATGTACTCGACGACAACGAATTTCCTCCACCACATTCAAAAGCAGTTTGACATAGAAACGACGTTTGTTGATGCAACAGATGCTGAGGCATATTCGGCTGCTGCACGTTCTAATACGAAAATGTTCTGGGTCGAAACTCCCTCGAACCCTCTCGTTAGGGTGACAGATATAGCGGAGGTCAGCTCGATCGGAAAGTTGGCCGGGATTCCAACGGTTGTAGATAACACGTTCGCCACGCCGTGCAATCAGCGGCCGTTGGAGCTAGGGGCTGATCTCGTTATTCACAGCGCGACGAAATATCTTGGCGGTCATAGCGACCTTACGGCCGGCGTTATGGTGGGACCCGGAGAGCTTATTGAGAAGGCACGGCAAGGCGCGGCAAAGTTCTATGGAGGTAACATCGCACCTCAGGTCGCTTGGCTGGTGCTTCGCGGGATCAAGACGCTCGGTTTAAGGATGGAGCGGCACAACGAGAACGCTGCGGAGCTTGCGAGACGGTTGCAGGAGCATCCTAAGGTGCGAAAGGTTCACTATCCGGGCTTATCGTTCCACCCAAATCATGACATAGCAGTTCGGCAGATGCATGGTTTTGGAGGGATACTCGGTGTCGATGTAGGAACGGCGGAAGCGGCGAAGTCATTCGTAAACAAGGTCAAGGTTTGCACGTTTGCGACATCGTTAGGTGGCGTCGAGACGCTCATTCAGCCCGTCGCACTGATGACCCACGCGACGCTGACTCAGGAAGAGCGCGAATCGTCGGGAGTGGGTGATGGCTTGCTGAGGATCTCGGTCGGCATCGAATCTGTCGAAGACATTTGGCAAGACATATATAATGCGTTAGGTTAGACTGATCATATGCACCAAGACGCATCTATACACCGAATCCGGTCGAGAAGCTCTCGTTTCTAGACCGATATCTTCGGGCCGACGGGTCTTGATCTTGTGTACGGGAACTCGGCGAGGCCTGTAGTGCACAGCGCCGGGACGCATCCGAGCCCTGTTAGGCCGGAAGCGATAGAAGCGCTGGCCGGAGATCGGAATTGACATCACGAATCATCGGTCGAAATCCGTGGAGGAGTTTGCGGATGTGATCGATCACGTGCTGACGGTATGTGACAGCGCTGCTGAGAATTGCACGATCTTTCCTGCCGAGGTAGTGCGGGTGCATCATTCGTTCGATGACCCTGCGGCGGTAGAGGGGGATCATCAGGCGCGAACGGCGGCGTTCAGAAGGGTTCGCGATGAGATAAAGGAATATTTCGAACGGGACTTTATTCCGCAAGTCTCGACCCGCGAGCGAACATAACCAGCAGGCAACACATCAATTCACGAATGGGAAAAGGCTGCCGGAACGGTCCGGCAGCCTTTCGGTTGAATAATGAGTTCGAGGTCTAGGCTTCGTTGTTTTCGCCTTTCGTCTTGCTCATCTGAGGTGCGGCGGATGCCTGAGGCAGGGGAATTCCCACAGCGTCAGATTTGGTCAGCGGCGTTTCGTCGATGGGTTCATCGCCGACGTCGCTGATTATCATCTTGCCCGACTGTTTCATAAAGGTGAGTGTCTCTTTGTCAGTGTCGTAGCCGACCATAACGAAATCGCCGGTCTCTATCTGCTGTGTCGCAACCAGGTTCGACAGCGGATATACGAGGAACCGTTCTATCGACCGCTTTAGATGACGGGCACCATATTTGAGATCGATACCTTCGGACAAAAGGAACTCTTTAGCATCGTCGGCGCATTCGAAGATAAATTTTGTACCGGCCGATTCTGTGATTCGGTCCTGGACCGACGAAAGCTCGATGTCCAGAATGCGACGCAGGTGATGTTCCTTAAGACTGCGGAACACGACCACTTTGTCTATCCTGTTCATAAACTCAGGGGAGAATTTACGCTTTGCGGCTTCCAGAGCTGTTCTGTAGATCTTGGCGTCGATCTCGTTATCTTCTTGCGGGCTGCCTTGCTTGACCGGTGCAAAGCCGATGCCGCCGGAGATCATATCGGACATCTCACGTGCACCAAGGTTTGAGGTCATGATGACGACGGTTCGCGAAAAGTCGACCCTGCGGTTGTCGCCGAGCGTCAATGTCGCTTTGTCCAGAATTCCAAGCAGAAGCTGCCACAGCGAATCTGAGGCTTTTTCGATCTCGTCAAAAAGAACGAAAGTGAGCTTCGTGTCATCGGTATGTGCCTTATCCAAATTTTCCTGCGTCAGCATCGGCGAGGTTTCTCGATGGCCGAGGTATCCAGGAGGCGAACCAATGAGCTTTGCGATCTCGTGTGAATGCTGAAACTCGGCGCAATCGATCTTTACGACCGCGTGGGCGTCACTGAATAAAACTTCCGACGCGGCTTCCACAACGCGTGTTTTACCGGAACCGGTTGGCCCGAGAAAAAGCATAGTTCCGAGCGGGCGGGCAGGATTGTTCATTCCCGCCAGATAGATCTGGAAGAGTCCGCTCATCCTGCGCACGGCCCGTTCCTGGCCGACGATCAAATTCGAGAGCTTATCTTCGAACTCTGCCGCTCGCGGACTTTTGATGTCCGGATCAAGCAAAATGCCATTCTGGATCTTTTCGTTTTTCTTTGCCGTTTCGTTTCTCATTTTGTGGACTCCTCGCGGGCCGGGGTTAAGGTCTTACCTTATCCCACCGCATTTAATTGACGCTTTGTCAAAAGTCGATTTGCAAGCGTTGCTGCTGCAAACCTGTACCAGTGATGATTTCAATAAGTTAAGCGTTGGCTGGACTTTAGGATTAGGAAGGACCCGTCCAAAGGGTATAGCGATCAGGTGAAACCGCTACCGCATTACCAATACCATAATATTTTGTGTTTTGGCAAGCGGTTTTAACCCTTATCTCCACTCGAAAGGAGTTGAGGCTTTCGGATGTCAGATTTGCTGCTTTTCAACTGACTTCCGCGGGCCGGGCGGCGTCACATGTAATAAAGCAATCAGCGTGCCGAATCGGTAATCGGTGAAATTGCATCAACGGGAATCCTGTGAAAACTCCCGCAGGTACTAATAAATGAATATTTATCTGAAAAGATGTGCCAGCCGGCCGGTCTATCGAGCGAGTTGGTATCTCGACATGGCAAGCTCAAAGGGGGTATCAACCTGACGAATTCGTCGCTAAGCTTTAGAACGGTGTGACGGCCGGTCTTGTGGCAATTTGCCTTTAGTGGCTAACTAGTCATAGTACTCAAGGCCGAGGTGGGTGATGAGGTCCTCGCCTCTCATGTGCCGAAGAGTGTTCTTGAGCTTCATCAATTGGATGAAGAGGTCATGCTCGGGATAGAGGCCGGGTGCGGTTTGTGGAGCCTTAAAGTAGAAAGATAGCCACTCCTGGATTCCCTTCATGCCGGCACGCTGTGCGAGGTCCAGGAAGAGAGCAAGGTCGAGAGCAAGCGGAGCCGCGAGGATCGAGTCTCGGCAAAGGAAGTCGATCTTGATCTGCATTTTGTAGCCAAGCCAGCCAAAGATGTCGACGCTGTCCCAACCTTCTTTATTGTCGCCGCGCGGTGGGTAATAATTTATGCGGACAACATGTGAGAAGCCTTCGTAAAGGTCGGGATAAACGTCCGGCTGCAGGATATGTTCAAGGACCGAGAGTTTCGACTCTTCTTTAGTCTTGAAGTTCTCAGGATCGTCGAGGACTTCGCCATCGCGGTTGCCGAGGATGTTCGTAGAGTACCAGCCATCGAGACCGAGCATTCGCGATTTGAGACCGGGGGCGAGGATGGTCTTCATCAGCGTCTGGCCGGTTTTGAAATCCTTACCGCAGATGGGCACGCCGAGGTCTTCGGCAAGCTTGGTCAACGCGGGGATGTCCGCCGTCAAATTCGGGGCTCCGTTTGCGAACGGGACGCCGGACTTGATTGCAGCATAGGCGTAGATCATCGACGGCGAGATTGCAGGGTCGCTGTCGTAAAGGCCTTTTTCGAAAGATTCGATAGTTTCGTGGACAGCCGAGCTCTCGAGGAAGATCTCGGTCGATGCAGCCCAGACCATGACGAGCCGATCGCAGCCGTTGTCGGATTTGAATTTCGCGATCTCTTCGATGAGCTGCTCGGCAAGCTCCATCTTGTTCTTGCCGGTCTTTACGTTTTCGCCGTGGAGGCGCTTTACGTAGTTCTGCTCAAAGACGGCGGGCATCGGTTTCAAGCTCGCGAGCTGTTCAGATACTTGGTTGAGAAGGTCTTTTTCGAGAACTCCGGCGTTCATCGCGGCGTCGAAAGCGTTGTCGTCAAAGATATCCCACGCTCCGAAGACGATGTCTTCGAGTTCAGCGATAGGGACAAAATCCTTGATCTTGGGCGAGCGGTTCTCCGTGCGTTTGCCGAGCCGGATCGTGCCCATTTGCGTGAGCGAACCAACGGGTTCTGAGATGCCGCGCTTGATGGCCTCTACACCAGCGACCAGCGTTGTGCTGACGGCACCCAGACCGACGAGCAATACTCCGAGTTTTCCTTCTGCGGGAGCAATGTCCACACCTTTAGCTACCATTAAGTCCTCCGAACCGAAAGGAAGATGATAGCCCTCCGCAATTGTTAAGGCAAATAGGGCGCGCGGGAGAATCTTAATCCGCGAAGGCGAAGAACAGTACAAGAACGATCAGTAGAATTGTGGCGACGAGGGCCGTTATCTTAACGACACTGTATGGACGGCCTCCTTGAACCGCTCCGGTGCGACCGTTTACTACGACCTGGTACGTCTTTCCGCCGAAGCGGTAAGCGCCTGAATAGATCGGCAGCAGCAGGTGTTTGAAGGTGATTTCGGAATAGCGCGTATTTATCGCGGATACGCGCTGGTGGTCACCGCCAATGTCGCGGCGGCAATCCGTGTGGATAACTGAATAGGCGATCTCCTTGAAACGTTCGAATCCGGCATCGAGCGGCACTCGATAGGCCTCGGCTTTGTGGCCGGAAAGAAAGGCAGGTTCGTAGGGGCTTAGTGCGTTCAGGTCCCAAGGTTCAAGTCGGTCCAGATAATTGCGCGGCAGCGAAGTTGTGGCCGGCACACAGACGTCATCGAAATGGCGTGCGACGCGGCTGCTTGTGGAATACCAGCGAATCTTGGTCAC
>JACDAK010000129.1 GCA_013695495.1 Blastocatellia bacterium
CGCAATGCGTGCACGATTAAGCCGGCGGATAAGCTCCTCCGATTTTCCCGAAAACATTGAACCGACAATAACCTCGATCCAACCCATTCCGTTGAGCCTGTTCTTACGACGCTCTTCCGTGTTATCAAAGGCAAACTCTTCGATCATAAGTGTAAGGGCAAAGCTGTAATTATAGCGGCGGCGGCAGGATGTGAGAAACCCGGCGGGCTAATTTGTCACCAGCAGCGAAGCGATCTGATCTATAAGCGCATTTACATCGCCCCGACGCGGCTCGTTATTGACAATGATGGCGAATACCAGCGTCTCGTCTTCACGCAGCGCATACCCCGCCAGCGAGTTCACAAGATAGATCGACCCGGTCTTGGCCAATATCCGCCCTCGCACACTCGTAAGGCGGCCCCGCAAAGTTCCGTCCATTCCTGCGATCGGCAGCGAATCGCGATAGATACCCGCCGTCGGCATCTGCGAAGCATATATTAACGTTCGACCCAACGTCTCGGGCGTTATCAAATTAAGCCGCGAAAGCCCCGAGCCATCCGCGATGGTCTCATTCTCCTGCAGGCTCGCTCCTTTCTCTGCCAGCCAGCGTTTTATCACCGCCGCCCCGGCAGCATCATCCCCCCGCACGCTCGCCCGACGGTTGTTTCCGCCCTCAGGCGGTCTGCCAAATTCACGCCCAAGCGTTCGGAGCACGAGCTCGGCTGTGAGATTCACCGAATTTTTATTAAGCCCGCGAACGGCCTCCGCCAGCGATTGCCCTTCGATCGCCGCCACATCGTCACGATTGCCCGCCTCGCGTTCCGCGAAAGGCGACCAGGCACGCACGCTCATCGGCTCGCCCACCGCAACACCGCGCCCGCGCAGCAGTTCCTGCAGCGAACTTGCCGCGTGCATCGCCGGGTCTGCCATCGCCACCCGAACGCTCATCGCCGGGCCCTGCCCCCATACACGGATGTTGTCGGAGCTCAGTTCACGCTTGACCCCGATCGTATTCGGCCCCGAGCCATATTCCACCTCCGACGTAACTCTGACCGGCGCCGTCCTCGGGCTAACCGCCGCCTCGCCTTCGGTAACGTTCAGCGTGACAAAGTTGGAATTAAAAGAAAGTGGTGACGCCGGCGCTCCGTAATACCACTGCAGGTCTTCCCACGACCATCCCTGCCCCAGTAAGTCACCACGAAAATGGCTCGCGTCAGCAACTATTCCGCCGCCAATGGTGGTTATCCCCTGCCGTCTTACCTGATCGACCAGCCGCTCAAGCCCGGCGGTATTCAGGTCCGGCGAACCCTGACCGTAGAGATACAGATTGCCGCTGACCCGGCCTGCCGCCGGCGGCGACGTCGTTTGCAGCTTGGTCGACCAGCGGAAATCCGGCCCCAGCATATCGAGCCCTGCCGCCGACGTGATCAACTTCATCGTCGACGCAGGCGTGAACAGCATCTGCGCATCTCGGTCGATAAGCACTCGTCCGTCCTTCAGACTCGCGACGAACACTCCCCACCGGGCATTGCGGATCGCACTGTCACTGATTATTGCTTCGATGCTGCGGGCAAGTTCTACATCATCCGGCTGGGTCGAAACTACAAGCGGCTTGGTAAGATCTACGGCGGGAATAGCATCGATAACAGCGATCGGCTGTTGCGGAACGGCGTTCGAACTATGTTCCGCCGCCCCACAGCCGAAAAGGAATGCCGTACAAAAAGCTAAAATGACCGAGAGAAATATCGAGCGCCGCATTAACTCAAAAATACGTCCGTTCTATCCCATCCGCAAATCCGAACCCGTCATTTCCGCTGGTGTGTCGGTTCCCAGGTGGCCAAGCAGCAGCGGGTGCGATCTTTTCTCAGTAAGCGTCCGGTGCAGGCCGCTCCATCCACCGCTCGGGAAACTTCAGCGAATGAAAGCCGAACTGCTCGTAAAGCGAATGAGCATCCCGCGTCGCGAGTATCCACCGTCGCAGCCCCTGCAGCTCCGGATGATCGATGATCGCCAGCATCAGCAGCTTCCCGATCCCGCGTCCCTGAAACTCCGGGAGCACAAAAACGTCGCCCAGGTACGCAAACGTCGCGTGATCCGTAACGACCCGCGCAAAGGCCGCCTGCCGCCCATCCTCGTACGCGCCAAAACAAACGGAATTCGCGATCGCCGTCTCAGTCTGCTCTAGCCTTCGACCCTGCGCCCAATACGACTCTTCGGTCAGATACTTGTGTATCATCCGGACGTCAAGCCGTTCTTTATCTGTGTCGATCTCTATCAGTTCTTTGCGCCCTTAAGCTGATAAAACGCCGACCGCCCCGGGTAACGTGCCGAATCTTCAAGATCCTCTTCTATCCTAAGCAACTGGTTGTATTTCGCGATGCGATCGCTGCGACACAGGCTTCCCGTCTTGATCTGCCCGGCGTTCGTCGCTACTGCCAGGTCCGCGATGAACGTGTCCTCAGTCTCACCCGACCGATGCGAGATCACCGCAGTCATATTATTCGTCTTCGCCAGCTCGATCGCATCCAGCGTTTCCGTCACCGTTCCGATCTGATTGACCTTGATCAAGATCGAGTTCGCCGTCCCCGTCTCAATTCCCCGCGTCAAAAACTTAACATTCGTCACAAACAGGTCATCGCCAACAAGCTGCACCCGCTCGCCGACCGAATCCGTCAGCGTTTTCCAGCCTTCCCAATCGTTCTCACCCATCCCGTCCTCGATTGAGATTATCGGATATTTATTGCACCAGTCCGTCCAAAACGCCGCCATCTCATCGGACGAAAGCTCGCGTTTGTCCGATTTCTTGAAAATGTATTTCCCATCCTTATAAAACTCGCTCGCCGCAGGATCGAGCGCGAGCATCACATTGTCGCCCGCCTTATACCCCGCCTTCTCTATCGCTTCAAGTATCGTCTCGACCGCCTCTTCATTCGACTTCAGGTTCGGCGCGAACCCGCCTTCATCACCCACCGCCGTCGAATAACCCCGTGATTTCAGCACGCCCTTTAGATTGTGAAAGATCTCCGCACCCATCCGCAGAGCCTCGCTAAAATTCTCCGCGCCTACGGGCATCACCATGAACTCCTGAAAATCGACGTTATTGTCAGCATGCGCTCCGCCGTTCAGAATGTTCATCATCGGCACCGGCAGCGTCTTCGCATTTATCCCCCCGATGTAACGATACAGCGGCAGTTCCATTGTCGCCGCACCGGCCCGAGCCGTTGCCATCGACACCGCGAGAATCGCATTCGCGCCAAGGTTCGACTTGTTCGCGGTACCATCCAACCCAAGCATTGTCTCGTCTACCAGCGTCTGATCCAACGCGTCAAGGCCCTCAATTTCCGGCCCGATCCTGTCGATCACGTTCTGCACCGCGTTCAAGACACCTTTACCCAAGTACCGGCGCTCGTCGCCGTCGCGAAGCTCAACCGCTTCGTTCTCCCCCGTCGAAGCACCACTCGGCACTGCCGCTCTGCCCTGCGTGCCGTCTTCAAGGATCACCTCGGCCTCGATCGTCGGGTTGCCGCGCGAATCCATGATCTGCCGCGCCCAAACACTTTCAATAAAGCTCATATCGTCCTTCTGCTCCAAATTAGATGTGCGTCGAATTCCCTATCCTAAAGCTCACCGCCCAAAAAATAAACCGGACGCCGTAGTTTTTACGTGCCCGGCCCCTTTTTTGCTCACTGGTGCGAGCTAATCCTGAACCGTCCGCTGCATCTTCACTTGCCGAATCCGCCGGTTCGCGGCGTTCTGAATAGAGAAAGTATGGCCGTTGTATGGCACCACGTCGCCCTCCGAAAGAAGCTCGCCAGCCTCCGACATCAGAAAACCGGCGACAGTCGTGTAACTCTCCGATATCGGCAGATGAAGATCGAGACGCTTGTTCAAGTCACGGACCGCGAGTCCGCCGTCCAGCAAATAGCTGCCGTCCGGCAGTTCGTGAATCTGCTCATTCACTTCTTCATCGTGTTCGTCTGATATCTCCCCGACGATCTCTTCCAGCAGGTCCTCGAGGGTAATGATTCCCTCGATTCCTCCGTGTTCATCAACAACGAAGCCAAAGTGAAACTTCTCAAGCTGCATTTGCCGCAGGACATCTTCAAGGCGTGCGGTGTCGACCACATACGTCGCCTTCTGCATTATGTCCTCGAGCTTAAAGTCATCAGCCCGCAGAACGTACGGCAAAACGTCCTTGCTGTGAATGACGCCCACAATGTCGTCCAGCGACTCGCGAAAGACTGGAAGGCGGGAATAACCATGTCGCTGAAATACCTCGATGATCTCTGATAGCGACGCGGAGATCGATATCGCGACCATCTCCGTCCGCGGGATCATCGCTTCTTTGACCGTTGTTTCAGAGAAATCGAAGACTTGGTTGATCAATCGCCGCTCGTCCTCGTTCAGTAATCCCTTCGCCTGCGAGGCGTTGATGAGCTGACGGATCTCGTCCTCCGAATAGCTCGCTCCATGTTCTCCCGAAGGCCGGAGCCCGAACGCCCGTGCCGTCTTTGTGCCTGCCCAATCCAGAACACGGATCGGATAGTAGAACACCCGATAAAAGATCTGCAGCGGAACCGCTATGAAATACGACACTTTTTCCGAGATCTCAAGCGCCGCCGTCTTTGGCGCCAATTCGCCGAACACGATATGAAGAAATGTGATGAAAGAAAAAGCGACCGCGAACGAGATGGTATGAACCACCACGCCCGACGCTAAGAATTCAAATCCTGAAGCCTGCGCCGCCATCATGAAGAGCGGATCAAGAAGTGATGCAACGTATGGCTCGCCGATCCAGCCCAGCCCCAGCGAGGAAAGCGTTATACCGAGCTGCGTCGCCGAAATATACGCGTTCAGGTTGTCGAGCATCCCAAGCAGACGCTTGGCCGCCGCGTTGCCTTCGGCAGCAAGTGACTCTATTCGCGAACGCCGAACTGCTACCAACGCAAACTCGCTCGCGACAAAAAAACCGTTTGCCAGCACAAGAAAGACAACGATAAAAAGCCCCACAAGGCTTCCAAAAAGATCGGGCAGTTCGGTTGATACCGCAGCGTCGGCAAAGAAAATGAAAGGGAATAAACTGGCGGGGTCGTCCATCTATGAGTCAGTAGTGGCGGATCGAATGCGACCCGCGAATTTCGTTCAAAAGTCTCCTTTTTACATGATTGCCGCTCACACGGCTCAATGCGCAAGATTATAGCATAGCGCCTGCGTCCCAACGCAACCTTTTACACTGCTCCCGACGTAGCCTCGGCATCGTCTAACATCTCTTGGATCAACATCCTGCACGAGCCGCAGCCCAGCCCCGCACGGCACATCTCCGAGACTGCATCCACCGAGTTCGCGCCTTGCTTACGAATGACCGATTCGATCGTGTCTTCGCCAACTCCAAAGCACGTGCAGATCAGGGCCTTCTCGCCCGTATATTCCTCAACGATCCTTTGCCGGTTATCCGCTAGGGCCTTTCGCAACGCTTCAGCCACCACCTCCGAACACTGCCGCCGCCTTTCCGGGTAGTTCTCACCAGCCCGCAAAGAACCGAGTTCTGCCACCGGCTTCCCTGCTATTTCGTCGAGGCGTGTGTCCGCCGCGGCCGCCATATATCCGCACCCGTTGGTCGTAAATCCGCCCGCCGTTACTATATTTGAGTCAGGATCAATCCGCAGCTTGATCGTGACCCGTGACCCGCACAAAAAACTCACGCCGGTTCCGCTCGCATTCGCATCACGCAGATCTGCATTGTTCTTCGGCTCGGTCAGCCGCTCCATTATTTCCGCCGGGTAGATCGCCACCTCCCAATTTTGGCATACCGCCGCTTGATGTAACAGCACCGCGATTCGCGGACGCAAAATGACCCCGTGTTCGAATTTGTGTAAAATCT
>JACDAK010000135.1 GCA_013695495.1 Blastocatellia bacterium
TGAAGAACGAGAGCGGCGGCGCGATAGTTAACATCTCTTCGATCTCGGGCGTTGTAGGCATGCTCGGCCAGGCTAATTACTCCGCGTCGAAGGCAGGGATGATCGGCCTGACAAAAGCGATGGCGAAAGAGGTCGCGAGCCGAAAGATAACGGTCAACGCATTGGCACTTGGACTCGTCGAAACTGAGATGGCATCTGAAATGAACGCTGAATTTCGCGAAAAAATCTTGGCACAGATCCCGCTCGGTCGGCTCGGCAATGTGCAGGAAACCGCTGAGATCGTCTGCTTTCTTCTATCGCCATCGGCGGCCTATATCACCGGCGAGGTTTTGAACGTCAATGGCGGCCTCGCGATGTGACCCGCGGGTAGAATATGTCTTTACAGTACCAATCTGAGCCCGACGAGACGGTTGAAGGTGTGCTGGCGGTCGAGCCGCCACCGCCGGTCGAGGTGATTGGACCGCCTGTTTATACATCAGCGCTGATCGCGTGTTTTGCGGCGGTTTCCATCGCGCAGTTCGCGGTCGGACTTGATCCCTCGGTGCTGATAGCCGGGTTCGACAAGCCTGCGTTTCTGGGTGGCGGCGAATACTGGCGGATCTTGACTGGGGCTGTGCTTCACGGAGGCCTTGCCCATATTGCTCTCAACTCATTCGCGTTTTACAGCTTTGGCCGCCTTTCCGAATACCTCTCGGATAGAGCTCACACAGCGATCGTCTTTCTCATCGCCGCGATAGCCGGTGGAGCGGTGAGCGCGTTTTTTGTACCGGAGGGTCGTTCGGTGGGCGCGTCGGGCGGGATTCTCGGCGTGGTTGGCTATCTGGCCGCTTATACAATTCAGCGGAGGAAATTCGTCACGCCGGAATTTCGAAGGTCGCTCCTAATGAATATCGGTTTTATTTTAATATTCGGCCTCGTGCTCTATCAGGTGATCGACAACTATGCCCACATCGGCGGCCTCGCTGCCGGTGCTGTCTATGGCTTTCTGCAGGTGCCGAGCGACCCGCATAAGGACCCGCGAGAGTCTGGAAGTTCTGCCGAAATAATGGGACTTGCTGCGCTTGCCACCACGATCGCCGTTTCAATTTTCTCCATCTACTTGCTACTGTCGTAGCCCCCGTCATGGCCCGAGTCCGCGTTCATCAGCACGTAAATCCGCTTGCACCCTTCTACCGTCAGTCGCCGCAGCCGATCGATCTGCGCGACGCGTTTGCGGACCCGTCGCTGCCGCTGCTGATCGATATAGGCTGCGCCCGCGGGCGTTTTCTCTTGAGGATGGCGGAACTCGACAAAACGCACAACTACCTGGGCGTCGAGATCCGCGAGCCGCTGGTTGACGAGGCGAACCGCCTTGCGCAGGAGGCGGGCCTGGATAACCTCAGATATGTGTTCTGCAACGCGATGTTGTGGCTGGACAAGCTGATCAGCGAGATCCCGTCAGAGCTCTTGCAAACGGTGACGATCCAGTTCCCGGATCCGTGGTTCAAAACAAAGCACGCAAAGCGGCGTATGGTCAACGGAGAATTGGTGGATGCGCTTGCCAAGCGAATGGCCTTTGGCGGCCGCGTTTTCGTGCAGACCGATACCGAGTTTTTGGGGAAGGAAATGTTCGCTCTTTTTCGAGCCGACGTACGATTTCGCGAAGAATCGATCTCGGCGAACCCATTCCTGGTGCGTACAGAGCGTGAGAAGGCGGTCGAAGAAAAAGATCTGCCGGTCTATCGTTCGTTATTCATCAAGAAGTGAGGCCCGCGCTCGCGAGCACGGGACGCAATCCTTCGACGAAAATAAAGCCCTACCAATTTATATCGATATGATAGTTGTCCGCCCCGCCCTGTGGATCAAATATCTGGATGACGGCTGTGTAGTCATTTACCGCTGATGGCTGTTGGAGCACGGTAACGGTTCCGCGCCCGTCGCGCTTGCGAACCGTCACAGATCCCGGACGGCGAGCAAGGTAGCCGTTCACGTTATATTGCACGTTCGAGAGCGCATTGCCGGCGACTACTTCAGAAAAAACGTCGGCTCCGGAAACGGTGATGTTCACCGTTTGGTCCACGCGTCCCCGCCAAGTTGCGGACCCGCTCTGGTAATCTTCGATGACGTTGGCGGAGGTCCAACTGATCTCGATGCCGTAGTTGTCCGCGCCGCTTCGCGGGTCTGAAATGCGCACGACAGCTTCATAATTGTTGAAGCGGCTTGGTTGCTGCATTACGGTTGCGGTTCCGCGGCCGTTGATCTTTCTTACAGAAACGGTTGCATTTCGCCGCGGCAGCGAACCGTTGACAAACTGCTGGGTAGTGGTTAGGCCGGAGTTTGTCAGGTCGACCGCGCGAAGGACGTTGCCTTGCAGGATTATGTTCGCCTGGTTGTCCACACGGCCCGCCCACGTCGCTGTTCCCGAGCCTGTCCCCGGACCGCCGGGAAATCCGGGGCCCGGAGCTTGGCCGATCGGGAAATTGTACCGGCGCGGCGTTCCGCTGTAGCCGTCTAAATAGCCCTGCATGAAATACGGCCGCACGACGGCACTTGCACGAGATTCGTTCTGCTGCGGCGAGCTGGCGCGGTTTGCTGATCGATCATTCTGTCCGAAGTTATAGCCGAGATCATAAGCAGCACGCTGAGCGAAGTTCCATTGGCCGACGACAGGGCTGCTGCTCGCGTAGCCGGCGTTGTAGCCGTCGCGGTAAAAACTTTCGTACTGCCGCTCATATTTGTTACTGAATCGGCGGTAATTGTTTTGCTGACCGGCTTGAGCGTCCTGGGCGCCGTCCTGATAACCTTCGTCGTAATAACCGCACCTTATGGGTGACTGTGCGTTCCGATCACATTGAGCCGCGGCCGGCACCGAAAACGCAGCGCCCGCCGCAATTATGAACGAAACCATTAATATAGTTCTACGCATCTCTTTTCCTCCCTGACGTTTAGCGAAGCTTTTTTTCCTTCAGAAACTTTTTGACGAGCATATCACACCTTAGTTTTGGGAGGTGTTCGATAAACAGCATTCCGTCGCAATGGTCCGTCTCGTGCAGAAATGCGCGGGCGGCGTAGCCCTCGGCTTCGCGTTCGAACCATTCGCCTTTTTCGTCTTGAGCCCGAAGGGTGGCTTTCATCGGCCGCGTGACCACCGCTGGAACCTTGCCGACGGACAGGCAGCCTTCCTGACCGGTCTGTTCGCCATCAGCGGCGATGATCTGCGGGTTAGCCGCGATTAGTTTCACGCCCTCGCAGTCCATTACAAATAACCGCAAGTTCAAGCCGATCTGTGGTGCCGCAAGACCGACGCCCTCGGCGTCGTACATCGTCTCGAACATGTCGTCGCAGAGAACCCTTAGTTCGTCGTCAAACTTCTCGACGGGTTTACCGACGATACCCAAGACCTCTGCCGGATATTCGGTCAACTTTCTGATAGCCATAGAAGGTAGTTAGCGGGGAATGTAGCCGAAACGCGCACCGCGTCGAAAGTCGCGTTTAGCGTTGAAACCCTTTTCATCACGCGAGCGGCACTCCCAGCAAATTATCTTTCGCTCATTGGTAGGCGAAAGGTGAGTGTTGTAGTGGGTGACTTCGCGATCGCACGACGAGCAGCGCTCGACGGGCCTGTCGTCCATTTTCGGGTCCAAGGATTCGATCATATTCGCGGAATTAAGAATCATGTTTTCACTTCGCTTTGAGCAAGTTTCAGTGTAGGGCGAAAACACTAAAAATGCCAACGCCCTCTCAACCGAGGACGCTGGCAATGTCGATCTGGAGAATCGATCGCTTAGGGTTTAGAAC
>JACDAK010000224.1 GCA_013695495.1 Blastocatellia bacterium
GGCGTAAACGTCACCGCCGCGAACACCGGCTATCCCGATGTCGGCGACACCGGCGTCGGCGGCGAAGCGGTCGGACCGCTCACTGCACCCAAGATCGCAATGGCTGCCGAAGAACCCGTCGATCTCACGTCGTTCGGTTCCATTTGGTGGACGCTCGATAAATACGGCGTCAAATTCACACCGCTTTCGATCAACGCGATCCGCGGCGGGGCCCTTCGCGATTACAACGTGCTCATCATTCCCAACGGCTCGCCGGGCGGATATATGAGCACGCTCGGAGCATCCGGCGTGACCCGCCTGAAGGATTGGGTGTCGAATGGCGGAACGCTCGTCACAGTCCGCGGTGCGTCGGTTTTCGCCACGTTCAAAGACGTAAACCTTACGTCCGCACGCATGGTCGGCAGCGAGGAGGACGATCAGAAGCCGGCTCCGTCCGCATCGCCTTCGCCCGCACCCCTCAGCACGCCCAACCCAGCCGACTGGCGGACGGATAAAGATGACGGCATCGCCCCCGAGCTTCCGCCGATCGCCTCGCCTTCGGCTGATGCCAACAAAGTGCCCGTCGCGCTGCCCGGTTCCATCATGCGTGCAACTGTAGACCGCACTACATACCTTAGCTACGGATTGGCTCAAAATGAACTGCCGGTTCTTTTGGCGAGCGGATATTTCTTCAGGTATTCTAAGGAAGGAACTAACGCATTGGTGTTTGACGCCGGCACGTCGCGGCCCCTCACGATTTCCGGCTTTGTCTGGGAAGGCAATACCGAAGAGCTTTTGAGGGGTACGGCTTACGTCATCAGCGAATCATCCGGCAGCGGCAGGGTCACGCTCTTTGCCGAAGAACCGTTCTACCGCGGGATATTCAGATCCGCAACTCGGCCGTTCTTTAATTCGTTATTGGCCAATTAGCAAAATCAAGGGGGAAGCCAGTATGTTCACAATAAAAGCAGGATATAGCGACGATATTGAAATGAGGTCGAACGTTGAGAAAGTTCGCGAATTCTTTGCGGACATCAGCAATTTTGCTGAGCTTATGCCGGGCATCGCCAGCATCCATACGGATGCAAAAGGCGTCGCCCATTGGAAGATCGAGGCTGAGATCCCGGTCGTCGGCTCGATGATGCAGAAATTCGCTGTCGAGCTTGTTGAGAATTCGGAAGAGCGTATCGAATGGTTCCCCGTAACCGAAGAGACGCAGAACTTCTTGCGGTTCTCGGCCGAATTCTTTGAAAAAGCCCGCGACATTACGCAGGTCCATTTTTCACAGATGGTCGAGCTTAGGCGAAAATCTGCACGCGAGCTGCACTTCCTCGCCGGCCTTGCGGGCGAATCGATAATCAGCAGCGAAATGACGAAAAAGGTCACTGAGATGATCAAGATCTTCATCCAGCGGGCCAAGGAGAAACTAGAAAAATGAAAAAGGTTACGTTACTTGCGGGTTTGATCATGCTTTATGCAGTCGCGGCGGCGGCCCAGGGAATAACTCTGCCGCGTGAAAGCCAGCGACAAGAGATCGCCCAAACTGTTGGCGACACCAAGATCTCGATAATCTATCATCGGCCCAACGTAAGGACTCGCACCATCTGGGGCGGGCTTGTGCCGTACGGCGAGGTCTGGCGCGCGGGTGCAAATGAGGCAACGCTGTTCGAATTCTCAAACGACGTCACGATAAACGGCAGCGAACTCAAAGCAGGGAAGTACAGCTTTCACGTTATTCCGACCGCAAAGGATTGGACACTCATCTTCAACAACGACGAGGGCCAGTGGGGCAGCTTCAGCTACGACGCCAAGCAGGACGCCGTCCGCACGACCGTCCAGCCGAAAAAGGTTGATCATGTCGAAGCTCTGACCTATTCCTTCGACGACCCCAAGCCTGATGCCGTCACCGTCACGCTCCGCTGGGAAAATCTCGCCGTTCCTTTCACCGTCGGCATCGGCGACCTTCACGGACGCATGCTGACGCAGATCCGCAACGAACTCGCCTCCAAGACAGGAGCTGAAAGAA
>JACDAK010000145.1 GCA_013695495.1 Blastocatellia bacterium
ACCACGTCAGCCTTGCGCGAACCTTCCAGAGCCAGGGCGAGTTGGCCTTTCGGCACGAAGCTCGTCGCTACGTGAGGCTTACCCTTGATGTAGGTGTTATAGACACGCATCACGTCGGCTGTTGTGACGGCCTGGATGTTTTTGATGTCCTTTTCTATCTGGCTCGGATCGTTAGCAAATATGTTACCCTGGGCGAGTTGGACGCCCTTGCCCAAAACACTCGAAAGGCCGTTGTAGAATTGCGTTTCCTGTCCTGCTTTGATGCGGCTGAGGTCGCGTTCGGGAATGCCCTCTTTTTCAAATTTGGCGAACGCTTCGCTGATCGCCGCTGCAACCTCGTCGAGATCCTTGCCGGCGAATGCACGCACGGAAAGATGAGCCTGGCCCGCGAGTTCGGAGTCGCGATTGAACATATTAACGTTCGGCGCGAGTTTCTTATCCTCAACGATCACCTGGTAAAACGGTGCACGTTTGCCGCGAGTAAGATATTGCGAAAGTACCGCGAGCGGATATGAATCCGGGTGATACTGCTCCACCGTCGGCCATGCGTAAGTGAGTTCCGGTAGCCTTGCGAAATTGTCTTCGTGATAAAGCTTGACGGTTTCTTTGACAACGCCCGGACGCCGCTCGAGCGGCGTAACGTCGGGTCCGCGTTTGATCTCGCCGAAGTATTTTTCGACCCATTTCTTTGCCTGCGCGGTGTCAAAATCGCCGGCGACGACAAGCGTCACGTTGTTCGGAACGTACCATTGCCGAAAGAATTCTTTTACGTCGTCAAGCGTCGCAGCCTGAAGGTCGTCGAGCGACCCGATGACCTGCCAGTTGTAAGGGTGGTCTTCGGGATAGAGAGCCTTGTCAATTACATAGGACGTGTGGCCGTAGGGGTTGTTGTCGACGCCCTGACGCTTTTCGTTCTTTACGACCTGCTTTTCTTTCTCAACCACGGCCTCGGTCACCGTGTTGATGAACCATCCGAGCTTGTCGGCTTCGGCCCAGAGCATTTTTTCCAGAGCGTCGTTCGGTACGGTCTGCAGATAATTCGTGCGGTCGCGATTTGTCGAACCGTTCGCGCCCGACCCGCCGATGCGCGCCGTGAGTTTATCAAGCCCGCCCTTGCCGAGGTTTTCTGATTCGAGAAAAAGCAGATGCTCGAACATATGCGCGAACCCCGTGCGGCCCGGTTTCTCGCGTGCCGAGCCGACATGCGCCGTCAGCGAAACCGCCACGACAGGATCGGAGCGATCGACGTGGAAGATCACGTCGAGGCCGTTAGGCAGTGTGAATTTTTCGTATTCGATGGCGAACGACGGCGCGGTTGCCGCCGGCCGCTGAGCGGCGACCGAAATCCAGGACGTGACTAAACACAGGACAAGAACGTATGCTTTTGCGATTTTCATAATAAGGGCAAACTCCGGATAAGATGTAGCTAGGCAACAAACTGCGTAATAGTCTTACGGAAATTTCTAACAGAAAGTTTTCAGCTATTCGCCGATGACCTCTTCTTTCTTACGCGTCCGCCGCCTTTCGGCCTTCCATCTTTTACGCACGGCTGGAACGTCAAACTCGCCACGCTTTCCGTCGCGCATGTTCTGCACCTCGTGCTGGACGCGAGCGGCGATCAGGCGATATCCCTCGGCGTTCGGGACGCCGGCGGTCATGTCTCGCAGTTCTTCGTAGGAGAGGAAACGGCCGATCTGTGCCCCGACCTTGGCCCCAATGCTCTTTTTCGCCGGGATCGTCATACCTTTCGGGAAAGCTTCGAAGGTTCCCCAAAGATGTATCGGGAGGATGCCGATCTTCTGGTTCAGTGCGAGATAGCCGATCACGGGTTTGAACTCGTCGATCTCGCCCGTCAGCGAACGCGTGCCCGAGGGGAAGATAAGGGCATTGTATCCCTCATTTAAGATGCGCGTTACATGCCTTAGCGATTGCCGTAATCCGCCTGAGCGTTCGATCGGAACGAGCGTGGTGAAGTTGTTCATGTACGCCCGCTTGTATTTTGTGTCGAACCAATAATCGGCGGCGGCGACGGCGACGGTCTGTTCCGCGACATCTTTGCCGAGCGCTTTTTTGACGAGGCCCGTGTCGATGTGCGAGGCGTGGTTTGGTGCAACAATGAAATTTACGTGCACGGGGACGTTGCCCTGCCCATCGATCTTAGTGTCTAGCACGTTGGTATATAGCCTTTCTTGCGCGAAATCGACCGCTGCATTGCCGACACGTCGGACGAGCGAGGGGATGAATATTTCGTCCTCTTCTTTTTTCTCGTCGGTCTTTGGCTCGTCGGCAAGCCGCTTCGATTTATCGACACGCTGTACGGCGGTGAGCAACTCACGGACGGTTTGTACCTCATTTAGGGTATCAGGCGAAAGAACGCGGCCGCCCGCATCCTCGATAGCTGCTTGGAGTTCGACAAACATTAGCGAATCGAAACCGAGGTCCGCGAGTTTGTCGTCAGTCGCGACGTCGGAAAGCGGTCGGTTCGAGACGGTTGCGACGACCTTGCGTATCCAGAGCATGTTGTCATCGCCCTTCGATTCGACAACGGCCTTTGTCTTCTTCCGGTCTCGTTCCTCGAGTTTGAGCAACTGCTCAACAATCTCTGGCCGTTTCACCTTTCGAGTGGCGGTCCGCGGCAGTTCGAAGGGCGTGACGTGCATAACCTTCACACGCTTGAAAAATGCCAACCCGCCGGAGATTTCGCGGAAATGCTCTTCAATCTTTTTGTTGACCTCCGAACGCGAGGCTGCGATATCGTGTTCGTAATCAGGCACAACCAGAGCCGCGATCTTTTCTCCGCCGTCGTCATCCGGCAGGCCGACGACGCTGAGCTCTTTGATGTACCCCGACTTGCTGTAGAGTTCTTCGATCTCGTCCGGGTAGATGTTCTTTCCGTTCGAATCGATGATGACATCTTTGGACCGGCCGACAATGTAGAGGTTGCCGTCCTCGTCGATGCGCCCGAGATCGCCGGTGCGGAGCCAGCGATCATGCAGAACAGCCTCGGTCGCTTCTTCGTTGTTATAATAGCCGAGCATGACGTTCTGTCCGCGTGCGAGAACCTCGCCTACACCAGCATCGTCGGGCTGGTCAATCTTGACCTCGACGCCCGGAAGCGGTTTGCCGACGCTTCCGCGGAGCAGTTTATTACCGGGCCGAGCCACGGTGAGCACCGGTGACGATTCGGTCAGCCCGTAACCCTCAAGCACGGTAAAGCCGAGGCCGTGCAGATCTTTTTGCACCTTTTCGCTGAGCGCGGAACCGCCTGAGATCAGATACCGCATCTTGCCGCCCATGCCCTGATGGATCGGGAAAAAGACGATCGGGCCAAGATTGAACGGCGTGTTGTCACGGATCCAGGCGTTGAGATCGATCATGTTATCGGCGATGTCCGCGATCCAATCGCCGCGTTCGCGAAGGCGGGTTTTTATGCGGCGATGCAGCATTTCCCACAACGCGGGAACCCCGACCATCCCGGTCACATGACCGTTCTCGATCGCGTGGCTGAGCTCCTCGGACGAGAGCTCATCGAGATATGTGATCTGCGTTCCGTTTGAGAAAGGCGTTAGGAATCCGGCTGAAAATTCGAACGTGTGATGCATCGGCAGCACTGATAAAACGCCGTCGGTCAGGTCCATATCGAGAACTGACGAAAGCATCGAGATCATGTTCGTGAAATTTTTGTGCGAGAGCATCACTGCCTTTGGCTTGCCGGTTGTGCCCGATGTGAAAATCAGGGAAGCGACGGCATTGCCAAGCACCTTCGGCGGAAGGAGCGCGAGGCGTTTTGCCTCCTCGATATCGTCAGGCATTTCGAATGCCTCGTCGAAGGTCCAGACACTTGGAACTTTAAGTCCGAGCGACTGTTTGAGGCGCTCGCGGAGCTCAGGATATTCGGCGTCGAGTTTCGGCGAGATCAGGATCGCAGATGCTTCGCCGGCCGTTGCGAAATTGATGACCTCGTCGACGGTGCTCGCGGGGTCGATAGGGATCGCGGTGGCTCCGGCTTTCAGGATCCCGAAATAGGCTATTCCCCATTCGGGCAAATTGTGTGAGAAAAGGATGACGCGGTCGGCGGGTGCTACGCCGTTATGTGCGAGGAAGCCTGCGGCACGCAAGGTCAGCTCGCGAACGTCCTCGAATGTGTATTGTTCCTTGCGGCCGCTGCGTTCGATCCGCATTGCGACGCGGGTGGCGAAACGCTTGGTCGAGGTGTCGAAAAGATCGAGCAGATCGCGATAGGTGTGCGAGCGCCGCTCCTGCATCTTCAGCTCTTCTTCCAGAGCAGGCAAAACCCACTTTCGCATGCCCGGGAAATGGATGTTGAGCCAGTAATCGTACCAATCGAGCTTTTCGGGATACCACGGGAGCAGGTGGCGTTCCTTTTCTTTGATGACCGACATCAGTGCCCGGACATTATCGGAGCGGTAGAGATATTCGTTATCGATCATGAACGGCTTGAACATCGCAAAAGCATCCATCGTAGCTTGCGTTGTTTCCTTAAAATCTTCGGTCGTTTTTTTCAGATCAGAAATGATATTCCCGATGCGGCCGCCGCCCCAACGCGGCGTTGCACGGTCCATCAGG
>JACDAK010000147.1 GCA_013695495.1 Blastocatellia bacterium
ATGCTAGCGGCGATGGAGGCTGTTGCCCATCGGCTGAAGGCGATTGTCGACCAACTCGGCGAGCTTTTCCCTTTTGAGGAGATCCGTATCTCGGGCGGTGCCTTGCGCGAATCTGCCGTATGGCGAAAGATCGTTTCACAGGTGCTGGAAAGAGACCTCGTAGCAGTGCAAGGGCGTGAGGCGGCGCTGCGCGGAGCGGTTCTGTACGCTCTTGAGCGTTATGGAATGAAGACTTAGAGGCAAAGAGAGAGGGCCGCTTTCGGCGCATTTCCGTTTGGGTTACGATAGTAATTCCGCTGACTGATCAAAAAGAATAATCTCAATGAAGCAGAACATCGACACCCTTTGCATTAATACTATCCGCACACTTTCGCTTGACGCCGTTCAAAAGGCGAATTCGGGGCACCCGGGATTGCCGCTGGGGATGGCGCCGGCTGCCTATGTGTTGTGGACAAAGATTTTACGGCACAATCCAAAAAATCCGAAGTGGTTTAACCGCGACCGGTTTCTGTTGTCGGCCGGGCATGGGTCGATGCTCGTCTATTCGCTGCTGCATCTGACGGGCTATGACCTTTCGATGGATGAGATCAAGAACTTTCGGCAGCTGCATTCGAAAACGCCGGGTCACCCTGAGAATTTTATGACTCCGGGGGTCGAGATCACCACCGGGCCGCTTGGGCAGGGTTTTGCGAACGGTGTGGGTATGGCGATGGCTCAGGCGCACCTTTCGGCGAGGTTCAACCGCAAGGGGCATGAGGTTATCGATCATTACATTTACGGGATCGTTTCGGACGGGGACCTAATGGAAGGCGTATCGTATGAGGCGGCGTCGATTGCCGGGCACCTGAAACTGGGTCGACTGATCTATATTTATGACGACAACAAGATAACGATAGACGGGCCGACAGACCTGGCGTTTTCTGAGGACGTGACTAAGCGGTTTGAGTCTTGCGGGTGGTCGGTTTCGGTGGTCGAGGATGGTAACGACATCAAGGCGATCGAAAAGGCGATCCGCGATGCGCAGAAGGTAAGGGATAAGCCTTCGTTAATTCGGGTGAAGACTGTGATCGGGTATGGGATGCCGAAGCAGGGGACGTCGAAGGCACATTCCGATGCACCGGGCGACGATGCGGTGAAGGAGACGAAGCGGAATTTGGATTGGCCCGAGAACAAGACGTTCTTCGTGCCGAAAGAGGTTTCGCAGCATTTTCGGCGGGCGGTGAAGGATGGCGCCAGAGCTGAGAAGGACTGGGAGGCATCGGTCAAGAAATATGAGAAGGCCTTTCCGGAGCTTGGGAAAGTGCTTGCTGACACGCGAGGTAATGAGCTGCCCGATGGTTGGGAAAAGGCTTTGCCGAAATTTGACGGGGCTGAGGCAAAAGCGACGCGGGCTTATTCGGGCGATGTGATAAATGCGCTGGCGGAGGTAGTGCCGCAGATGATCGGAGGGTCGGCGGACCTTTCGCCTTCGAACAATACGGTGATCAAGGCGTCGGAAGATTTTCAGGCGGGGCAGTATCAGAACCGGAACATTCACTTTGGAGTTCGCGAGCACGCGATGGGCGCGACGATGAACGGGATGGCGCTGTATGGCAGCGTAATACCGTTTGGCGGGACGTTTCAGACATTTTCGGATTATATGCGGCCGGCGATAAGGCTGGCTGCGCTGTCGAAGGTGCAGACGATCTTTGTATTTACGCATGATTCGATCGGACTGGGCGAGGACGGGCCGACGCATCAGTCGGTCGAGCACCTGGCGGCGTTGCGTGCCATCCCGAATTTGGCGTTGATCAGGCCTTGTGACGCTCATGAGGTGCGTGAGGCTTGGCGGGCGGCTTTGAAACGCAGTGATGCGCCGACGGCTTTTGCATTTTCGCGACAGAAGGTGGCGCTGATCGACAGGAAGAAATTTGCGAACGCGAGCGGGCTGCATAAAGGCGCTTATGTTCTGGCTGAAGCCGAGGATAAAGCGGGCGGGGCCGCGGAGCCGAAGCTGATATTGATCGCGACGGGGTCGGAGGTCGGTTTGGCGCTCGAAGCTCGGGAGCGGTTGAATAAGTCGGGGACGCCGACGCGCGTCGTTTCGATGCCGTGCTGGGAATTTTTTGAAGAGCAGTCGGCGAAATATCGCGAGCGCGTTCTGCCCACGGGCGTGACGGCACGTTTGGCCATCGAAGCCGGCGTTTCGCAAGGCTGGCACAAATACGTCGGTTCAGCCGGTGATACGCTCACCGTCGATCGGTTTGGTGCATCGGCGCCGGCGGAAGATGTGTTTCGGGAGTATGGGTTTACGGTGGAGAATGTGTTGAAGAAGGCGAGAGCTCTCTTATAGCGAGGCACGAGTACCGACCGCAGAAAGCAACTGTCGAAACTCGGCCAAACCATGTAGGGGCTTAAAAACGGGATCGCAGCCGATAAAGATCAGGTCCCGGGAGCGGTTTTCGAGCGCTTCGTTGAGTTTCGCGATCGTGCCGGCGCGATCGTTCAAACCCGAATAAACGATAGCCGAATGGATTGGATCGACATACTCGCTTCGAGACCGTATATCAAGTGACTTGATCACAGCCCTTGCAGCGTCTTGGTCGCCCGAAACGGCGTATGCAAACCCGAGATGCGGCGAGTCGCCCGCCTTTACGCCGGCATATTCGACCGCCCGCCTCATCGATTTAAGACCCTCGACTTTATTCCCTGTCGCCAGAAATGCATACCCTAACCCGAAGCGGGCATGAGCGAAATAGGGGTCTAACTCTAATGCTCGCTTGAACTGTTCGACCGCTTTGCTGAATTGGCCGCTATAGTAATAGATAACACCGAGATCAGTATTAGAGATCAGCGAAAGTGGGTTTACGATAAGAGCGGTATTAATAGCCGCAACAGCTTCGGCTAATCTTCCAAAAATGAGGAAATAAAATGCGTGGAGGTGGTGGACTGTTGAGTTGTAAGGATCTAACTCGATCGCGAGCTGCAGAAGATGGGGGAGGCCAGTCCAGTCCCACTCGTAGAATAGCTTTATTGCCGCCAATATCTCGTGCGCTTTCGAATCACTTTCGTCAAGTTCGAGGGCTTTTCGAACCAGCGTCGTTGCCTCGCCGAACGCATCTGCCGGCGGCATGAACCCATATATTCCGAGTACGCAAAAGCCCGCCGCCGTCCAGGCGTGGTAAGAAGCCTCAATTGGTTTTAATGCGATTGCCGCTTTTCCATGATCGATTGACCGGTGCCAGTTGTCGATTGTCCATTTGTGCCAATGAAATCGGCATTTCAAGAACTGTCGATGAGCCTCGGGATGCAGGTTATTATGTTTCCTGAGCCGCGCATGCTCCTTCCCGGTCAGCTTTACAGAAAGTGCTGCAAGGATCTTCTCCAATAGTGAATCCTGAACCAGGAACACATCGTCCAGCGTTTCATCAAAATGGCCAGCCCACATCGTTACCCCGGTTTGCACCTGCACCAGCCTTGCGGTCACCCGAATCCGGTTAGTGTCAGACACTTGAATCGTTCCATGAAGAACGGCGTCTACTCTCAATTCGCGGCCCGCATCCAAAGGATCCTGCGACAAATGGGTGTAATTCCGCACGGCGCTCGTTGGCCTTATCACCAGCCGACCAAGACCGCTTAGACCGGTGATCAGTGTTTCGGCAAGCCCGAGCTCTAAGGCCTCATCACGCCCCTCCGCGCGCAGCGAGCAAAAAGGAAGTACCGCAAGAGAACTGATATCGCGGGCATCCGCTGCGGCGAAGTCTACGATCGCGTTCACCTCGCCTGAAAAACGGTAACCCCGTTTCGGAACATTCTCGATCAATCCGGGCCGGCGGCCGGATTCACCTAAAGCGCGCCGTAGCTCATAAATGGTCTGCGTCAGGTTAGCCTCTTCTACAAATGTGTCAGGCCACAGGAGCTCCATCAGTTCATCCTTTGCCAGCACCCGGCCCCTATTTTCTAGGAGGAGCAGCAGGCAGTCTAGAGATTTTGGCTTCAGCAACACTGGCCCGCTCGCGGACGACAACTGATGGTTCGCCGCATCAAAGCGAAATTCCCCGAATTCGTAGACCTGCTTTCTAGGTTTAATCGCTGACATTTTGCTGAGAAATTTCTTAATTCCCGTTGAAGACTTTCACTAGCCTCTTGTGCGATGTTGGATGCGGAAAGCAAAAGGCCCGACCGCTATAACGGTGAACGTGCCAAAAAAAAGGAGAATATCATGAATTATCTGCAAATCACCATCAAAATGTTGACAGGCCGCGTGTTTGCCGCACTTATCCTGGCCGGTTTGGCGGTATCTGCCGCCGCTCAGGTCAGGACGGAGATACCGACCGAGGACCCCGGCCCACCGTTCTATGCTAGGATCGAGCGTCAGGCCGTACATACGCGCATCGCCCCGCATACGTCCGAGTGGGCGGCGATAATATTCTATCGTTCGCCGGCGTGCGTTCCACCCGATTTCAATTTAATGGATCTATTCCACGTTCCCCAAGCCTTTGGTTGTGCATTGACAATAGACGGCTTTGAGATCTGGCGAAACGGTCCGCCGCCTATCGACTCCGCGCCGATGATGGCGGTCTTTCGCGGGACCGGAAGCGTACCCATCTGGTTCGTCTCTTGGCCGGAGCTTCAAGCCGCCGTCGCGGATGACGCCTTAACACTAACGGAGCTCATGGCCATGGATTCCCTGATCGTCGGTTCCGCCGAACAATTCCATGAGACTTTGCATCCAACCGATGGTGCGGTCAATCCCCGGATCGTGATCACAGCCAAAGGAACGCTGTCGGACGGTCGTACTTTTCATTTGCAACATACGGGCGGAAATAATCGGGTGCGGACGAATATAACCTTTAAGTGATCGAGGTGCCGAGCTCGTATCACCAAGGGGCCCCCACGCGGGCCCCCCTTTTTAGCCGCGCATCGTTGATAGCCTGTCGGTTTAGCGGTTAGCTATCAGCTAGAATAGATTTCTGATGCTTTGGCGGAGTCGGGTAGTGAATTGGTCGGGGGGTGGGGTGTAACGACGAAGACGGCGGCGTGTTGCGGCCATGTGCCGTTGCGGAAGCCGCCAGAATGAGTGAGCAGATGGCGGATAGTGATCTCGTCGAGCCAAACGGGTTGTGAATCTTTCGGAGTTCGGGGAGGTATTTGGTGACGGGGTCGTCGAGTTTGATCAGGCCGCGGTCGCGGAACTGCATTATGGCGATGCCGGTGAAGGGTTTTGTATTTGACGCCCAGTGATAGATGGTGTCGGCAGTGACGCGTTGATCACTTTCGATATTGGCGAGGCCGTGGTGCACTTCGGCGAGGGTTTTGCCGTCGCGGACCATGACAAAGCTGCCTCCGACGACGCCGGCATCGGTTAGCTCTCGGCGGAATGTATCTTGAAATTGCGAGATCTTGTCGGGTTGGGCGTGCATGGCGACGGAGGCGAAGAGCAAGAGGATGACGGCGAATTTCATCGTTTTATTTATGCTTGATGTCGACCACGAGCCGAGTCGGGGCTTTTAGTTCGAGCACGCGGTATCGGTTGGGTGAAGCCACGCCCGCGACCCATGTGACCTCGGCTTCGAAATCGCAGGTGATCTTGAGATCTTTGACG
>JACDAK010000167.1 GCA_013695495.1 Blastocatellia bacterium
GTGTTACAGCATTCAATCCGAGATCAGCCATCGAAATGCGGTTGACCAGTAACGGATTCGCCGGGTCCAGTACGTCGTAAACCCGCAGGTCACCTGGGTGCTCACCGTTGCTCGCCGTCACCTCACGAGCACTGTATAGATAGCGGCCGTCTTCGCTTGTCCATGTGCTGTGCATATTATTACCGGCAGTTATCGACGCGCTCGGGTCCGTAATTGTTCCGAGCAAGACCGGCATTTGTTTGCCAAGGTTGCTGATATCGTAGATCTCCGTCTTCGCTCGGTTCTGACTTGTTCCCCAACCCGAGGTGTACATCCGCCCTCCGCGAATGTGCATTGCGTGTACCCAGTTCACTTCGGTTACAGCCAGATCACTAATATGCACCGGGTTTGCCGGATCGCTGACATTAACGATCTTGATCAACTTTTGCGAGGTGAAATTTGAATTTGCGATCAAGTAAGCAGACCCGTTGTGGCTATGGATCAGCATCTCGTGGATCGAATTATAGCCGTTACCATTCGCCGAATTAACAATACCTAGCAAAGAAGGTTGTGACGGATCAGTGAGGTCCACAATATGGACGCCGCCCCCGTTTCCGCTGCCAAAATAGCCGCGGTTCCCCACTACGATCGATTCAAGAAATTGCTGGTTGTTACCGGGGTTATACCATGATCGCAACACAGGATTATCCGGATCCGAAACGTCAAAGATGAACGCGCCCCGACAAGAGTAGCTCCCCATGACTGCGATATTCCCATCCGCGTGGATATCTGCGAACCGCAGGGCGTTTGAAGCAGCGCACGTTGGCGTTATCTGCGAACGCAAACGAACCTTTTGTGCGTCGGTAGAAATAGCTGAACCAAGGCAAACGAAAAGAACGGCGAAAATCAATCTTGAAGATGTCATTGAGTTGATTGGAGCAATCTAGCTGCGCTTCTAAGTTTTGTAATCGGAAGAATTATAATCTGATTTTTCAAACTTTGTCGAAGCGAAGGCGCGACTCTGCGCCGACTGAAGTGACTGAACGGGCTGAACTACGAAGCGCGCTGAGACGCCTCGCGTATGACAAGATCAAATGTTCCCGGTTCTACCTTGCGGAACCGCCGGTTGCGGTTGAGTGATACCGCGATAGAGATAGTTGGATTGTTGCCTTTGAACTGCATACCGCCCGCAACCAAAAGGTTGTAAAGCTCGTTCACATGCAGCGGACGGCCCGATTCGCGAAGCAGCAGCGTGCATGCTTGCGTGATCGTTCGGTCGGCAAATCTGTGGCTCACCGGTTCCGGATTGTTCGTTCGGGACGGAACCCGGCTCTGATTGAAATAGCTTACCGTACCCGGAGTTGCCGTCCGCCGTCGGCTAGGTAGTTCAGGTTCAGAATTGATGTCGAATGCTGTGTTCCGCGGCCTCTGCACAATGGGATCCCGGTCGCCTTCGATTAGTCTCGGCCTGTCCCCCTCGAACGACCGGCTCCCGGAACGCATCGAGACCAACAGGCTGTCGATCGCGGACTCAGTTTGCGACGCCATGTTTTCTAGAACTCTTATCTCTTCGCGCAGGTGTTCGCCCTCATCCTCGATCTCGCGCAGTCGCGCGATCAGGCGGTTTTGAGCGTTGCGAGTCTGATGGAGACTCTGCTCAAGTGTCTCTATAAGGTTCTTGTCCAACATGTTGCACGATTACGCAGAGTGGGCTGCAGCTCAGGAATTTTCAGCTACTTCTGCCGATAACAAAGGACGGGATCTCGTCCAAAGCTGTACGATACTCGCTTTTAGGGAAAACATCAAGACTTTTTCGCGCCGCCTCGGCGTAACCCGCAGCGACCTTACGCACTTCATCGATCACGTTATGTTCCAGCATCGCATCGTTTAGCCGGTCTTTCACCTCGGCCGAAAACATGCCGGATAGAAGCACTTCTTCAAGTACAACTTTAAGTGCCGGGTCGCGCTCGATCAGAGTGATCAGCGGCAGAGTCACCTTTCCTTCAAGCAGATCGGCGCCGGCGGCCTTGCCCAACGCCTCGCGTTCTGCCGTGATATCAAGCAGATCATCAGCAAGTTGAAAAGCAATGCCGAGGTTCATTCCGTACTCGCGCATCGCAGTCTGTTCGTCGCGACCGGCTCCGGCAAGAATCGCCCCGATCTCGCTGCATCCGGCGAATAGATACGCAGTCTTTCGCTCGAGAATATCGAAATACTCGGCGCGCGTGATGCTGAGGTTGCCGAGCATTGTCAGCTGGATCAACTCCCCCTCGGTCATCTTCCGCGTCAGCTTTGTGAGGATGTCGAGAATTGCCAGCGATCGTTCACGTAGCGACGTCTCGAACGCGGACATATACAGCCAGTCGCCCATCAGCACCGCTGTCTGATTGCCGAATCGCGAATTGATGGACGAACGATTACGCCGCAGATCTGCATTATCAATGATGTCGTCATGAACCAAGGTTGCCGTATGAAGCATTTCCATGACCGTCGCAAGCCTGATCACTGGGTCGGCATCTCCCCTGCCTCCTACAGCATAGCTGGAGAGGATTAGCAGTGCCGGACGCACGCGCTTCCCTCCCGACGCCCGCAGATAGTCTCCCAAATAGCTGATCACCTGGATATTAGACTGAGCCTGGCGTTCAAACTCGTCTTCCACCAGCCCCATCTCGCGTTTAATTAGTCCGAATATTCGACGGGAGGTGGCATCGGGAAAAAGCTCCTTCTTTTTTGTGGCGAACGTCTGCATTCAGGTGAACTAGTTACTCCGGAAATTATCAAACTGCATATCGATCCCGAAATCTGTAGCCTTTAGCTTGGCTATGACGTCCTGAAGCGTATCTCGGTCCTTGCCCGAAACGCGAACCGTTTCACCCTGAATCGAAGCCTGCACCTTCAGCTTGGCGTCCTTTATGAATTTAACTACTTCTTTCGCCTTCTCGATCGGGATTCCCTGCTGTATCTTCACGACTTGCCGCACCGTGCTGCCGGCGGCAGGTTCGATCTTCTGGTAATCAAGCGCCTTTAACGAAATACCGCGCTTCACCAGCTTGCTCTGCAGAATATCGTTCATATTCCGAAGCTTCGTCTCGTCTTCAGCCGCCAACAGCAGGTCCTTATCCTGTAGTTCGACCGACGCTTTACTACCCTTGAAATCAAAACGCTGCGAGACCTCTTTCGTGGTTTGATTGATCGCGTTATCAACCTCCGCGTAATCCGTCTTCGAAACAATATCAAATGAATTTTCCTTTGCCATACTAAGATTTTGCCACGAGTGGCGTCTTAAAACTACTTTGAAGGCTCGACTGATCCGTCGAGAGCTTCCAATCTGAAAAAGTTGAGGAAGTTGCTCGTTGTGTGTTTCGCGAGTTCCTCGAATGAAACCCCGAAAAAATTAGCCAGAAATTGCGCAGTGTGCACGACCATTGCCGGCTCGTTGCGCTTCCCACGGAAAGGGATCGGCGTTAAGAACGGGCAGTCTGTCTCAACCAGAAGGCGATCCAAAGGTACGACGCGAGCCGCATCTCTCAAATTCTCAGCCTTCTTAAATGTAACATTGCCTGCGAACGATATGAGAAAGCCGAGCCTCATCAAAGCCTCAGCCATTTCTGGCGTCCCTCCGAAACAATGCATGATGCCCCCGCGAAACCCCAGGTGCGAGCACTCCTCTTTCAAGATTTCAACCGTTTCCGCGTCAGCATCGCGACTGTGAATAATGATAGGAAGGTCTAGCTCGCGGGCTTTTCTGATCTGATGGCGAAATACTCCACGCTGAACCTCCCGTGGACTATATTCATAGTAATAGTCGAGCCCGATCTCGCCCCAGGCGATCACTTTCGGGAACGACGTGGCCAGCTCCGCGAGGTGGGCTTCCGCCGCATCGTCGTAAAGCTTGGCGTCGTGCGGGTGAACACCGACGGCGGCAAACACATTGTCATACTGGTTCGCCACCGCAACAGCCTTGCGGAAGTCATCGGAATGAGGATTCCCGGTACCCACGTTCAGCATCGCGCGAACGCCCGCAGCACGCGCCCGCGCAACTACTTCGTCGCGGTCCTCATCAAAGGCTTCGCCGTCAATATGGCAATGAGAATCAATGAGCATTCCATTCAACAACCTGTTTAGGCCCGCACTCAGTTACTTACAAACCTAATAGAATTCAGCAATCGCATCATGATCTCAAGATCGTCAGGATCTTTGTAAACGAGTGCGACCTGAAACGCAATGCCCTTCTGGTTCGAGATAAACAGCCGCTTGTACGATTCGGTCGCATGATCAAAAGTTTCCACCCAGGCAAACTCCACACCGCCGATCTTTATCTCTATTGAGGGCTGCAGAACCTCTTCCTCTTCGCTGAGATAATGCGTCACGTAAGTATCGCCGACATATTTTGGCTTGAAGTTTGGAAACGGGACGCGTTCGGCAAGGAACATGATAGATGCGTCGCTGATGCCTTCGGTCGGCAGCTGTTTCGACACGATCCCGAGCATACGAACGTTCTCGGGCGTTAGCTGGGTCGCTAGCTTCGTGTGAGACTCGGCTACTCGTTCCTTTCCCAATTCGAAGATCTCTCCGACGAAACCTTCGTCGACTACCTTCCAGCCCGCAGGCAGGTTCATCGAACTGCCAAAAAATGCCGATCTAAAAGCGTGGTCCTTAAAAGTTACCCCGAAATCCGCCGGCAGTTCTACCCGCTTTTGTGCCGCGACGGGCTCTTTTGTAATCTCGAAGGAATCGAAAAACCGTTTGATCCGCCCACTGTTACCTTCAAGCAAAGCCCCCGATTGGTGGGTCAGCTTTCCGGGCGTTTCAACCGAAATGACAAACAAACGCGGGCCGGCAACGATCGACCGCATCGACATCGTTGTCTTGGCCCCCTCGATCACTGAATCGCGCCCGTAGCGCGAACCGAAATTCAACTCAGCGTCTGATATCACTCGGCCCTGCATCGCATCGGACTGAACGTTCCGCATATGATCGAATCGAACGTTTAAATCGTAGCGGTCAGTCATATCAGTCGGAAAATCGATGATCGTCACCGCATAAGAAGCTAGACCTGTTGGAAGCGAATAGATGAGCATCTCCGTTTTCCCGTACGAAGATTCGATAGGCGATTTCTCAAATTTAGGAGCCGCCGGAAAGGCTATCTTAAATCCTCCAGCTTCCGACTCAAACACCTTCGTATTACTACTGATTGCACGCGGAGGAGGCGGTTGTTTCGCCGAGGGTTTCTGCGACTGTACCGCACCCGCAGTTCCGATCAAGCAAACACCCGCTAAAACGATCAAGTTCTTCATTTCAGCCTCGCACCGATACTAACATCCTCAAGAAAAGTCGCGATCGCCGGCGAGTCCTCTTCCGTAAACGACGCAGCACATATCATTCCTTGCGATTCGAGCCCTCGCATTTTTCGCGGCTTGAGGTTTGCGACCACGACAACCTTTCTGCCGATGAGCTTCTCCGGATCATAATATTCCGCAAGGCCGGCTAGGATCTGTCGTGGCTTCTCTTCGCCGAGATCAACTTCAAACCTCAAGAGCTTGTCGGCGTTCGGTATTCGCTCGGCGACCTTGATCTCGCCGACACGAAGCTCGACTTTAAGAAAGTCGTCAATGAAAATGAAATCCTTTTCAGCCCCTTCGGCTGCATCTGCAGCCGTGACTTCCGCCGCTTGAGCCACCGGAGCCTGCTCACCTACTTCAGCTTTGTTTACGTTAATTTCGTTCATAACCTTAATCCTATCAATTCGTGGAAAGATCCCTTCTGCCTCACCGATCGCTGAACCGGCATAAAGTCCTCCCCAAGCTAGATCCACCGGATCGAACCGCGCGGCGTCTCCGGTCAAACCCAATTGTCGCCAAATCTTCCCCGTCGATTCCGGCATGATGGGATGAAGCATCACCGCCAGCCAGCGAAGCGTCTCAGCCGATCTGTACAGAACGGCGTTCAGGGTTTCTGTTTGAGTCTCGTCTTTTGCGAGTACCCAAGGTTTCGAATCCGAGATCAGCTTGTCCGTTTTTGCAATTACGGCCCACACGGTTTCGAGCGCCAGACTGAACTCATATCGGTCCATCCGCCGCACGAACTCGTCCCTTGCGTGCTCGATGGTCGAGACGATGTCCTGACCATCGGGGTCGATTCCGGCCCGCCGGGCAAGAAGGTAATTCTTTTCCTCGATCTTGCCATGTGGGATTTTACCGCCTCGATATTTATCGATCATCGAGATTGTCCGGCTAAGCAAATTTCCAAGCCCGCTCGCGAGATCTGCATTCACCCGCTCGATGAGACTCTCATATCCGAACTTTCCGTCCTGCCCAAATGCCATCTCGCGCAGCAGAAAATAGCGAAGAGCATCGGTCTGAAAATGCTGATGTAACACCTCAACTTCTATCGCATTCCCCAATGTTTTCCCCATCTTCCGACCGGCCGAGTCCAACCACATGCCATGAGCATAAACAGTTTGTGGCAGCGGAAGCCCGGCGGCCTTCAAGAATGAAAACCAATAGATCGTGTGAAACCTGAGAATGTCTTTGCCCACGAGGTGCATCGCATTTCCCCAGAACTTCTCAAATCCCGTTGCATCGTCATAGTCGCTGCCGTAGCCCAGCGCTGTAATATAGTTCGAAAGGGCATCAACCCAAACATACATCACATGCCCGTCGTCCTCTGGCACCGGCACGCCCCAAGCGACTGATTTACTCTCCCGACTGATCGAAAGATCCTGCAACCCGCGTTTTATGAATGAGATAACCTCGTTGCGCCGAGAAATCGGTTGAACTAAATCGTTGTTGTTCTCGATCGATTCCAACAGGAATTCTTCATAATCAGACAGGCGGAAAAAATAGCTCTCCTCGGAAACCCGGTCCAGTGCGCGTTCGTGCACCGAGCAAAACGGCACATCCCCGCCCTCCGGTGTATAAAACTCTTCCTCGGCTTTGTATGCGGCGCAGGGAGCGCAGAACCATCCCTGGTAGTGCCCCTTATAAACATTGTCCCGGCCTTTGGGTGATTTACCCGCTGCCATCTTCCGCCAAAAATTCTGCGCCGCTTCATAGTGGAACGGTTCAGTGGTTCGCATGAAGATGTCGTAGCCACCGGACTCCGGCCCGAGCCCGAACTCCGAAAACATCTTCTTAAGCTCTCCCGCGATGTGATCCACCTGTTCTTTCGGTGTCCGCCCCACCTTGTCTGCGGCACGTTGGATGTTTATTCCGTGTTCATCTGTGCCTGTAAGAAAATGGACCTCAAAACCGCGCTGCTCCTTATATCTATGCAAGACGTCAGCAACGATCGTCGTGTAAAGATGCCCAAGATGCGGAAGGCTGTTGGCGTAATAGATCGGGGTGGTTATGTAGAATGTCTTCATTCTGAAAAAAGAAAAAGTGTAGCGTGTAAAGCGGAATTTATCCACACGCTACACTTCTATACCGTTTAATGGAAGCTCAAAGCCCCATTCGCTTCTTGTCCGCGCCGGAAAATTCGTCTGTCTCGAGATATCTCGGCATCGCCGGAGCGTTTGCTATCCTGACCCCCAATGCCAGACCGATTTCCGCATTCTGGATCATTGCGTCGACGTCCCACCAATCGTAATACTGATCAGACGGCTGGTGATAGTAATTCGCGGTATAATCGCGGAAAAACGTAAGTGCTTCACCGATCAAAGGTTTCACGAAGTCGTCGCCATGCCGCAGGGAAAGCGCGGGCACTCCCGCCTTCGCGAACGGAAAGTGATCTGAGCGGAAGAAGAAACCCTGCTCAGGACGCTTATCCCCTTCAAGCATTAGTTTCCGCTCGTCCGCAAACTCTTCAACGATTGCCCCTAGTGTCGAGCGTTCAGCACCAAGAGCCGAAAAATTCCTTGTTCTGCCGAAGAAATTCACGCCGTCGATATTCACGTTACCAGCGATCCGGTTCAAAGGGATCAGCGGATTCGCGGCAAAGTACTCCGCACCGAGCAAGCCCTGCTCTTCCGCGGTCGGGAATAAAATAAAGATTGAACGTTTCGGCCGCTGTCTCACCGGCATCTTGGCAAATATCTCACCTATACCGAGCACGGCGGCCACGCCTGAAGCGTTATCGTACGCTCCGTTGTAGATGCGATCGCCCGTTTTATCCGGTTCGCCTATTCCGAGATGATCCCAGTGTGCCGTATAGATCACATATTCATTCTTAAGTTTTGCGTCGCTTCCTTCTATCATCCCAACGATATTCG
>JACDAK010000184.1 GCA_013695495.1 Blastocatellia bacterium
CGTCCGATACTCAACCGCCTCACCCCCCTCACGTCCCCCCCGCCGAATTGTAAAAGTAGCTTGTGCCATTCTGATTCCGTCACTTCCTCTCGTATCTTCGAACTCTTCCGGAGTTGAACTCATCCCATTTCGTTTATCACTTCCTTCAACTCCCCCGGCATTTCCGGGATCGCAATATGCGAGATCTTCATCTGCCCGTCCGCATCCTGTTTGACCGCAACGTTCTTCGTCCCCCACTCAGGATCTTTCCCCTGAAAGTCATCCCTAAACTGCCCGCCGCGGCTCTCCTTGCGCTCGATCGCCGAACGCGTGATCGCCTCTGACACGGTCAGCAGATTTCGCAGATCCAGCGCGGTATGCCACCCCGGGTTGAAATCGATATTCCCTGCAACCGAAGCCGCCGCTGACCGAGCCTTCAGCTTATCAAGGCCGACGAGAGCTTCCTGCATCTCATCCTCCTTCCGCACGATTCCCACCAGATCCTGCATCATCTCCTGCAGATCCTGCTGCACCACAAACGGATTTTCACCCGCCGCCCGCTCAAAAGGCTCAAGTGCCCGCCGCGCCTCCGCCTCGATCTGCGCCGCTTCTATCGCACCGTGCCCGTTCTCCAACGCGAACTTCGCCGCAAACTCCCCCGCCCGCTTACCAAAAACGATCAGATCCGAAAGCGAGTTACCCCCTAGCCGGTTCGCACCATTAATGCCCGCAGCACACTCACCCGCCGCAAACAGCCCCGGCAACGTCGACTCCTGCGTATCCGCATGTACCCTGATGCCGCCCATGATGTAATGCGTCGTCGGCCCAACTTCCATCGGCGTCGTCGTAATATCCAGGTTCGCCAACTGCATGAACTGGTGATACATCGACGGCAGTTTTCGCTTGATGTGTTCCGGCGCGTTCGAGATCTTCTCCTTGATCCAGGCGATGTCCAAAAACACACCGCCGTGCGGCGACCCGCGTCCCTCGCGCACCTCGCGCACTATGCACCGAGCCACATGGTCACGCGTCAAAAGCTCCGGCGGCCGTCGAGCCTCTTTATCGCCTGTAACATAACGCCACCCTTCTTCCGGCGTGTCCGACGTCTGATCCTTGTAATTGTCCGGGATGTCGTCGAACATAAACCGGCGGCCCTCGCTGTTGGTCAAAATGCCGCCCTCGCCCCGCACACCCTCCGTCACCAAGATGCCGCGCACGCTAGGCGGCCAAACCATCCCCGTCGGATGAAACTGGATGAACTCCATGTCGATCAGCTCCGCACCCGCGTGATACGCAAGTGCATGACCGTCGCCCGTGCCCTCCCAACTGTTCGATGTGATCTTATACGCACGGCCAACCCCGCCCGTCGCCAAGATCACCGCCTTCGCCTTAAAGACGCGAAACCGTCCGTGCTCGCGTTCGTATGCGAACACTCCAACAACGCGGTCACCGTCCTTCAACAGCGAAACCACGGTCACCTCCATGTGCACGTCGATGCCCTGATGAACCCCATGGTCTTGCAGCGTTCGTATCAGCTCCAGCCCCGTCCGGTCCCCCACATGCGCAAGCCGCGGATACCTGTGCCCGCCAAAGTTCCGCTGCAAGATCTTGCCGTCCTTTGTCCGATCGAACACGGCACCCCAGGCCTCAAGCTCACGCACGCGCTCCGGCGCTTCTTTAGCATGCAGCTCGGCCATCCGCCAATTGTTAACGTACTGGCCCCCGCGCATCGTGTCCGAAAAATGAACCTTCCAATTGTCGCGGTCATCCACATTGCCCATCGCCGCAGCCATCCCGCCCTCGGCCATCACCGTGTGAGCCTTGCCCAGCAGCGATTTGCAGATCAACCCCACGCTCACGCCCGACGCCGATGCCTCTATCGCCGCCCGAAGCCCTGCACCCCCGGCGCCGATCACCAAAACGTCGTGTTCAAATGTTGAGTATTCAGTCATTTAAGCCATCTGGCGCCGCGCCGCCAGCATTCCCGCGAGGTACCCCATCGGCAGATAAGCCATGATGAGATCAAGTGCGATGAACCACACCGGTGCCGGCAGCAGGAACGCGTTGATCAATCCGCCTAGCATAAAAAAGACCGCAATGCCGAGCGCGATCATCATCTTGTGGCTCACAGCGATCATCGCCGCAACCAGAGCGCCGACAAATGTTCCAAGGGCGTGGGCCAGAAACGGCATCACAAAATGCTTCGGCTCCATTAAATGCATCGAAGCCTGTAGGCCCTCCATAGTCGTCATATCTGCTCCTGCCGGCGGCGGTATCACAGAACCGCTCGCCATTATGAACGACATATTAACGAAGCTGCCGACGATCAAACCCGCGATCACGGCCACGATGTTTCTGATAGTTGGATTCATAGATGTTAAAAGATGCGATAATCCGTCCAAACGCCCATCGATAGCATGCGCACATACAGATCTGTAAAGCCGACCCAGATCAGCGAGAGCCAGGCAAACAGCATATGCCGCCGGTTTAGCCCGGTTACGCATTTATAAGCCGCCTGCTGTGCGGGCTTATCTGACAGCGTGTCGCAGCGACCGCCGATCAGATGCCGCAGCGAATGACAGCCGAAGGTGTAACCTGCGAGCAGGACAACGTTCGTGACCAAAACCAGCGTCCCGATTCCGACGCCAAACCCGTCATCAAACCACAGCCCGTGCCACGCATCGACCGACAAGATCACGATAAATATGAGTGCGATATAGAGAAAATATCGGTGAACGTTCTGCAGTATCAGCGGAAACTTGCGCTCACCCCAATAGCTGTGACGCGGTTCCCCCACCGAACACGCCGGCGGATCTGCCCAAAACGCCTTGTAATATGCACCGCGATAGTAATAGCAGGTAAACCGAAAGCCGCCGGGCGCCCACAGTATCAAAAACGCCGGAGTTATCGGTATCCACGCCGGTATCCACCCCGGCATCGGCCCGAACAGCGAATGCGGCGAAAGCCCAAAGATCTCAGGCGAATAAAAAGGCGACAGGTAATTGCCGTAGTGGTAATGAGCACCCTGAAACGCCGCCCACGTCGAATAAACAACGAACGTCGAAAACACCAAAAACGTCAGCAGCGGCGTCACCCACCAGAGGTCCTTTCGGGCAGTCTCGCCAAATCCGCGGCGTGTTATTGAAACCAAGTTCGAGGCCATCGGTCGATCTCACCTCCGTGGGTCGTGCTGTCAGTTTCGGTTATGCGGCCCGGGTCGAATTTCAAGGAACCCAAGCAGCGCCGGAGCGGGGCCGGAGTGCGGCCGGTGAAAGAAAATTACGTATGTTTTACGCGAAAGCACTAATCAAGTCAAGCATTTGAGCGGTTAACTACTACAGATTGAAACGTGCTCGCCCTATGATGTATCATCGCCGATATCTAGGGTGGAAGTGCTGAATGAATACCCCTACTACGGAACAAGACAACCAGGTATTGATCCGTCGGGCCGTCCCGGCAGACCTGGACATCCTCGTCCCCCTCTCGTTCGACACGTTCTACGATGCCTTTCACGATCATCCTAAGAACGCGCCGGACGACCTGGCGACGTACATGGAGGCGGCCTTTAATAGGGAACAGATCGAATCAGAACTAGCCGACCCAGCAAACATTTTCCTGATCGCGAAGATCGACGGCGAGACGGCGGGTTACGCTAAACTCACGCTCGACGCCCGCGAAGAAGGCATCACCGCCGAACGCCCGATCGAGCTCAACCGCCTCTATTCACATCAGCGCTTTCTCGGCAGCGGCGTCGGCCGATATCTGATGGATGAGTGCTTGAGCGTCGCCCGCCGGCATTCATGCGACGTGATGTGGCTAGGAGTCTGGGAATTTAACCCCCGGGCACAGCGGTTCTACGAAAAGCACGGCTTCCGCGTCGTCGGCCGCCACACCTTCCAACTCGGCTCTGACCCCCAGATAGACCTGCTGATGCAGCGCGAATTATGACCTCGCCCCGAATGTGGTAAAACTTTGCTAATGAAGATCGCAACCTGGAACGTCAATTCCATCAACATCCGGCTCGATCAGCTACTCGATTGGCTCGACCGGACACAGATAGATGTCGCCTGCCTGCAGGAAACCAAATGCGTTGACGAAAACTTTCCGTATCAGCCCATATTCGACGCCGGCTACCACACCACGTTTTTCGGCCAAAAGTCCTATAACGGCGTCGCGATCCTGTCCAAACACGACATTGAAGACGTGCAAAAAGGCTTTGACGACGATGATGACGAATCGCCAAAACGCCTCATCGCCGCCACCATCAAAGGCGTCCGCATCGTAAACACCTACATCCCAAACGGCACCGAACTTTGGTCTGACAAGTTCACCTTCAAGCTCGACTGGCTCCAACGCCTGCGAAAATTCTTCGACGACACTTGCCGCCCCGAGGGCGACGTCCTGTTGTGCGGTGACTTTAACGTAGCTCCTGACGAACTCGACGTCTGGAGCGTCCCGCATTGGGAAGGCAAGCTGCACTTCTCCAAACCAGAACGCGCCGCCATGCACCACGTAAAGCAGTGGGGCTTCACCGACCTCTTCCGCAAACTCAACGGCGATGCACAAGAGTTCTCCTGGTGGAATTACCGCGAAGGAGCCTGGCAGCGCAACCGCGGCCTCCGCATCGACCACATCTGGACTTCCGCCTCCCTCTCCGAAAAGTGCACCGCCTGCTGGATCGACCGCTCCACCCGTGAACTAGAACGCCCCAGCGACCACGCCCCCGTCATCGCCGAATTTGTGATTTGACGTTGAACCCATTCCGTGCTACTTTCCATTTGGATGCGTTTTGGAACCACAGCTATGGCTACACTAACCATAAAAAATCTACCGGATGAAATCTACGCTCGCCTGACCGTAAGAGCGAAGAAAAACCGTCGAAGCATTAATAGCGAAGCGATAGTCCAGCTCGAACATTCGCTAATGAAAGCTGATGCCGACCCCGCAGCGGAACTTAGGGAAATAAGGCGTTTGCGGAAACGTACGGCTGGCATTTTCTTGACGCAGGATAGCCTCAATAAAGCTAAACGTGAGGGTCGGCCTTGATCGTCGTAGACACTAACGTAGTGGCTTATCTTTTGATCGACGGTGACGCGACGGCTGCAGCTGAGAAAGTTCGTGCGGCCGATTCCGATTGGGCTCTCCCTGCTCTCTGGCGTTCCGAATTCAGAAATGTTCTAGCCTTGTATGTGCGTACGGATCAACTGAAATTGCATGACGCAGTGGCAGTCATGTCCGCGGCGGAGAAATTGTTCACTGGCGGAGAATACCCGGTCGAGTCACAAGGTGTTCTAGAGCTGGCGACATCCAGCGGCTGCTCAGCATACGATGCAGAATTCGCATGGCTCGCCGATAGGTTGGGAGTCCCACTCGTAACGGCCGATAAGAAACTTCTCCGCGCCTTTCCGGGCCTTGCCGTTAATGTTGAAGACTACGCGTAGTGATCATCGCCACCTGGAACATCAACTCCATCACATCTCGCCTCGACCACGTAGTGCGCTGGTCCGAAAAGAACCGCCCCGACGTCCTCTGCCTGCAGGAGACAAAATGCATCGATTCCAAGTTTCCCATCCAGCCGCTCCGCGACGCCGGCTACCGTGACTTTGCCTTCCTCGGCGAGCGCGCCTATAACGGCGTCGCCGTCCTTTCCCGCTACCCGCTCGAAAATGTTCAACTAAATTTTCCCGACGATAAGAAAACTGCCGCCAAACGCCTCATCGCAGTTACTGTGAACGGGATCCGCCTCGTCAACGTATACATTCCTCACGGCACCGCGCTCGGTTCCGAAAAGTTCGAGCAGAAACTAGCCTGGATCGCGCGTCTGCGCCGCTTGTTCGACGAAGAATATGACCGAAGCAAAAGGGTTGTGCTCTGCGGCGACCTAAACGTCGCCCCGCACGAACTCGACGTGTGGAAGCCCTCGGCGTGGAAGGATAAGATGCACTTTACAAAAACGGAGCGTGAAGCGATTCGCGGCCTAAAACGTTGGGGTTTCACCGATCTGTTCCGCCACATCAACGACGAGCAGCGCGAGTACACCTGGTGGGACTTGTTCCGCCCGTCGTCGTTCGAAAAAGACCGAGGCCTTCGCATCGACCACATTTGGGCGTCGCCGTCGATGACAGAACTTTGCACCGACTGCTGGATCGACCGCGAGCCACGGGCATTCGACAAGCCCAGCGACCACGCACCGGTGCTCGCTGCATTTAGTATCTAGTATGGATGGAGAACTTTATCTCGATCTCCGCCCCGACAGCTTGTCGCCCGGGATAAAACTCGCCGTCGGCACCGCAATTCTCGAGGTCACGGCCATGCCCCACCTCGGCTGCAAAAAGTTCACCGAACGCTTTGGTATGGACGCCGTCGAATACGCCAACTCCGACTTCGGCCGCCGCCACAACCTGCGCGGGATTAACGCTCGCGTTGTCATCGGCGGCAAGATCACCACCGGCGACCGTGTACGAAAAGTCGCTGTCGATTAGAGGACCGAGTTAAGGAACTGCCCGATCGTCACCGCATCCGATGCCCCAGCACCAAGTCCGCATCGCCGAGATGCGCGTCCTCATTCTGCAGCCAGATCCACAACCGTAAAAGTGCCAAAAAACACAAGTACGCAAAAATGACCGCGATAGGGTAACGCAGTGTCATCGATGTCACGCCCATCCGCAGCATCAAAACCGATGCCAGAAACGCCGACATCGCTGTAAGCGCTAAAATGATCGAGATCTGAACACGAGGCATTGAAAGCCTCTCCGTCAGCGCCTCGACCATTTTTGAACGTGCTGTTTTGCCCATTCGCTGCGAGCTTAACTACCGGCGTGCCGGCTCTTCTCACTAATTCGCCGTGTCCATTCGACCAAAGCCTTCAGCTGCTTCGAAATGAATTCACGGCTCGTATCATCCGTCAGGTTACCCTCGGCGTCATACTTATCCGCGCAGTTCCCGATCATCACCTCAGGCTGGTTTAACGGATGCATATCAAGGAATACCATCATCTGCCTGAGGTGATATTGCGCTCGCGCCGTCGCGACCGCGCCGATCGACGCACCCATTATTGCCGCCGGTTTGTCGCTCCAAGCACTGTCGCCATACGGCCGCGATGCCCAATCTATCGCGTTTTTCAAAACGCCGGGAATCGAATAATTATATTCCGGCGTCACGAACAATATCGCATCCGCCGCCCTTATCTTTTCTTTAAATCTTGTAACGATCTCCGCCGGGTTCTGCTCGTCATCCTGATTAAAATCCGGAAACCCCGCGATGTCAAACGTCTCGATCTCAGCGCCCTCCGGCGCCAATTCCACAGCCGCCTTTAGCACTCCGCGATTATACGATCCGTTCCTTAGGCTCCCTGCAATACCTAAAATTCTAATTGTCTCTGCCATATGAACCTCCTTGTTCAATAAAAGGACAGGGATCATTAACTCCCTGTCGAAATGATGTTAGCGCCTACCTCTACGATAGCATTCTATTGGCGGCGCTGCGTCCGTTCTTTTTGTGCGATGGTCGTTATAACGCCTATCTACGTAAAATGTTTTATCCGTCTTTCAGCACTTTCCTGAGCAGACGAGTTAACGTTTTCATCTCATTTTCGCTCAAATGGGCGAGTCTGTTCTTGTGCCAAGCCACTATCGGCTTGTCGAGTTCTGCGAGGGTGGCAAGGCCCGCCTTACTGATAAAGGCCAGCACGATCCGTCGGTCATCCGTCTGCCGCTCCCGTCGGATCAGGCCGCGGCTCTCTAAGCGGTCCAGCATCCGCGTGATGTCAGAATCCCGCGTGATCATCCGGTCACCGATCTCGCGTCCGCAAAGTCCAGCATCCCCGGCACCCCTCAAAATTCGAAGGACGTTATACTGCGGCGCCGTAAGGTCCCGCTGCTTAAAAAGATCAACCGTTTCAGCTTTGAGCTGTTCGGCCGTTACAAGGATCCACAGGTAAACAGCCTCTTCCGTAGTGCTCAAAGGCTTTGACTGCTTAAGATTTTCCGGTAGTTCGACTGCCACGAGAGTAACAATAGCTGTTATAACAACGATTGTCAAGACAAGTGATGTGACCAGGCGAAACTTGTTCTATCGCAGAAAACGTCCGAATGAGAAGAAGAACCTGCCGCGAAGGCGCTCACTAAATCCGCCGCCGATAACGATCGGGCCCAATGGCGTTTCGACTATGACGGCGCCTGAGGCGCTCTGGCGATAGTTCGCAGAACCGAAGCGTTCGAACGCACTGCCGCCCTCGTACCATCCGCCAACATAAGCACGGCCACCAAAAAGTGCTGGCAGAAACTGGCGGCTGTGTAGCACACCTATCCCGACATGTGCATAGTTACTCGCGCGAAACTGATCAACCCCATAGCCGCCCAGCTTAAATGGCCCGCCCAACGTAAACTGCCTTAGCGTCGGCGCCGTAAATCCGAATGAGGTGCCGACACCGCCGAACGCGAACGCCGTATTCCGTTCGCTCAGCAGATGATAGCCGCTTACGCGCGTCTCGCCCTGCGTGAATTCGGAATCGGTCCCGGCAGTGTCCAAAATGTAGTTCAGCGAATTTCGGGCATAGATACCCGACCGAGGTACCTGAGCCTGGTCCAAACCGTCGTAGTTCCAACGCAGCGAAACCATCGACAATCGCCCTCGCAGGTCGGTGAGAAGCGGATCGCCGATCGCCCGATCGGCTCTTTCGAATCCGATAGTGTAGCCCAACCTCACCTCGCTGCGCGGACTGTAGGCGTATCCGGCATCGATGCTCGCTTGCATGGTCGAAAAGGTGTATTCGGCGATGCGGGCGTCCAGTTCGTAAAACGACACCCTACGCCGGTCGTACGAACCCCTCGGCGAAATGAAAAAACCACGAGAGCCAATGGGTCGGTAGTACTCGGTCGCGAGAAGGGTGCTGGCGCCGACCCTGAAATCGTTCCGCCACTCGGCACCGTAACGCCCTACATCAAAGAAACTCAGCCGAGCGAGAATGCTGAAATCTGAATTTTCCGTTTCAACACTGTTTATGTCGAAACCGATGTCGAGGCGCGTGGACTCGGCGATCCGGCCGTTCGTTTCGTTAGTTCTTATCACCAGCCCGGTTCGTCCGTTTTTACTGGTCAACCCAAAATTGAGCGCATCAAACCGGCCGGTGCCCGTCAACTGCGAAAGGTCGCGTGCAAGCTCATCGCGCTTTGCTTCGTCGAGAGGTTCACCGACATATTTGCCGCCAAGTTTCTCTTCGATCGTTCGGACGGCGGCACGGTTTGTCGAATCGACAGCAACAAAATCCGGCGTCGGCGGAACGTCCAGTCGCGCCCGACTTCGTCGCCGCTCAAGGTGAGCTTGCCAGTCGGCCTCGCCGAGCGAAAGCCCCTGAAGAATCGCTACATTTGCACTCGCGCCCTGATAGCCAAGCTCAATGAGCTCTTCGCTGTTGCCAAAGTCCGCGGCGGAATAATTCTCAAGGTCAGGCGCGATTATCAAATTTGCCTGCTGAAGGCTCCGTCGAGAATTTTCCAGGGTCGCGATATTGATCGTCTGTGCGAGTACCCCAAACAAGTTCTCAAGCGCCGTGCGGTCCGTTAGCTGAGTTTCAATATTGACTACGATAAGAATGTCAGCGCCCATCGCTTTCACGATGTTGGTGGGGATGTTGTTGACCAGGCCGCCATCCGACAAAATTTTTCCGTCGATCTCGATCGGAGCGAAAACGCCGGGTATCGACATGGTCGCCCTCAGGCTTCGCGAAAGCGAACCGCTCCTTAGTTCGACCGACGTGCCGTCCTCCATGTTGGTGGCGACGGTGCGAAACGGGATCGCCATTTCGTCAAAATTATCTACCTGAGCATAGGGCAGCGTCACCTTATCAAACAGCAGCCCTATCTCGTGTCCCGTATTGAAAGCCGGCGGAAGCCGTAGAGCCGTGGGATTTCCGCGCAGCGGTATTGGCCCGGGAATATTGCGCCGGTCCTCTTTTCGGCGGAACGACTGGTTGTCGAACGAGGTCGTCGAAGTGAAAAGCCTGTTCCAATCGAGCGAACCGATAAGTTCTTCGATCTCAGCCGGCGTCTTGCCCATTGCATACAGGGCGCCGATCAAACCCCCGATGCTGGCTCCGCCCACGTAATCGACCGGCACCCGATTTTCTTCGAGGACCTTGAGCACGCCGATATGCGCAAAGCCGCGAGCACCGCCGCCGCTCAACACAAGTCCGATGGTCGGACGAGTGCGCGTAGGCGCAGCAGTCTGCGCAAATGCCGCCGGGGCGGCAAATGACACTATCAGTAGGGCACAGAGCGCCGACGATACGCGTTTAAACATAAATAGAAACCCTCGACTAATCGGCATTCTTCCCTTCGCTGCCGCTTCGCTTTACCTCGTTTATACGACGATGCAGCAGCGGAACCATTCTCGAAAATCTCACCATTGATCCCGATGCAAAATGCGTCGCAAATGCCTTAAAAGTCTCTTTCGCTAGCCTCGAGTATGGGAACCACCACGCGTTCGGCAGCAGTGCGATACGGTTAAGATGTATGTGACGCGGCTCCACCAACTCCATCAGGCCATCAATGCCGTGCGTCCGCCCGCGTCCGCTGTTCTTCACCCCACCCCAAGGTGTCTGCCCGATCCCGTGGGTGTAAAGAACCTCATTCACACAAACAGTCCCGGCCTCTATCTGCTCCGCAACGCGTCGCCCTTTCGCCGCGTCGCGTGTCCACACGCTTGCTGTCAGGCCAAATTTCGAATCGTTCGCAAGCTCGATCGCCTCAGCCTCCGTCGCAAACTTAGCTATCGGCAGTGTGGGACCAAACGTCTCTTCCCGCATTCCGAGCATTTCATTTGATGCACCCGAGATGACCGTCGGCTCGAAAAATGTTCCATCCATTTCCACACGCCGTCCGCCCGTCTCGATCACCGCACCGCTCCTAACGAAATCCGCAACGTGTTCCTCAACCTTATAGAGCTGTGCTTCTGAGGTCATCGCACCTACAGAGACGTCATCGTCCGTCCCCCGCCCCTGCTTCAGCCTCCGAGTTTTTTCAACGACCATCCGCGTAAAAACGCCGGCAACACTCTCATGAACGTACAACCGCTCAACCGACGAACACGCCTGTCCCGAATTGCAAAACGCCCCCCAAACAGCGCCCCCCGCAGCAAGTTCCAGGTCCGCATCCTCAAACACGATCATCGGGTCCTTCCCGCCAAGCTCCAGTACTACAGGCGTCATCTTCTCGGCCGCCGTCGCAAGTATCTTCTTACCCGTCGCGACCGAGCCTGTGAACATCACCTTCGCTGGTCCCGCTTTCACGAGAGCCGCACCCGTATCGCCCGCACCGGTCAATATCTGCACAAGCCCCGCCGCGGCTCCGCCACGCTGAAAGATCTCACCGATCTTCACCCCAACCATCGGCGTCAGCTCCGACGGCTTAATCAGAACCGAGTTACCCGCCATCAGCGCCATCGTTGCCTCGCCCAGCGGTATCGAAAACGGAAAGTTCCAAGCTGGAATGATCGCGACCGGCCCCAGCGGGTGATAGATGATCTTTGACGTGCGCCCGAATAGCGAATAAAGCCCGATCCCGATCCGCCGCGGCCGCAGCATCTTCTCTGCTGAATCCGCAAAGTGCCGCATCAGATCAAGCACCGGCGCGACCTCCATCGCAAGAGCCTCCGCCACAGGCTTGCCCGTCTCCGCCGATATCAGCCCCGCGATCTCGTCAAGTTCGCCGAGTATGACCTCGCGCGCCGCCATCACCAGCGCACGCCGCGCCGCAAACGATGTCGCGCGCCACCCCGCGAACGCCTCGCGCGACCGCGCAAGCGCCGCCTCAACCTCATCTGTAGTATATGAAGGAACCCGGCCGAGCTCCTCGCCTGTGGAAGGGTCGACCGAGATTATCTCGCCGGGTAATGCACTGATAACAGCACTCATAGCTTCCGCTAATAATACCGTATTTACAACGACTTAGTAATATGAATTGCGGCAGAGGCTAACCGCGAAGTGCAGCTGGGCGGCGCATTTTCGCCCCTGCCCGGGCGGCCAAACGGGCATTCAGCCGCTCCAGGTCGCGGACTATGATGAGGTCATTATTGATCGTCCCACGTGAGATCAAAAGGTCGCGGCCGTTCGAGGCCCATGAGAAACAAAAGATCCGGCCCGATTTGAAATCCGTGATCGACACAGCCTCGCCCCCGCCGATGGGCTGCCGCCAAAGGTTCTGCGTGCCGCCGCGGCTGGTCGCTATCGTCAGCGACCGGCTGTCCGGTGCCCATGCATAGTGGTTCACGCGGTCATATTCGATCTCTTCTTCGATGTTCCCAAACCTGCCCTCGATGATCGACGCGATCAGCAACTTCTTCTCAAAAGATCTCAGATCAAAACTCGTAAACGCGATCCGCTTACCATCCGGCGAAACGGTCGGCATAAACACGCCCGAATACTCATCCTGATAGAACAACTCCACCGGCCCGCCGTCTATCGAGACCTTCATCAGCTTAAATCGCTCATCGTCGCCCGCCCGCCGCTGAAAGATCACCGTCCGGCCGTCATTAGCAAGTTGCGGACTTAGATCCAAATTACCCTCGGCCTCACCCGAAAGCAGCAGCGGATCACTGCCGTCGGCATTCACCCGCCATATCCGCGAGGCCTTGTCCTTCTGCATGTTATAGACGATGTACCGGCCATCCGGCGTCGTCAGCGGATACACCGCAAAACCCTGCTTTTCGCTTAGCACCGGCCGCCCGTTCTTACCATCGCGATCAGTTATCCAGATCGAGCCTTCTTTCCCGTCCAACCGGGTCATTATCAGCGATTCATCATTCAGCTGCCGTACGCCGTACATCCCATCCAGGTGACGCGATTCGCCCGTCAACTGAACGTTCGAGCGTGTCGCCGGCGAATAACGCCATACCGAACCCGTCGGATTTCCCTTAAGCGTTACAAGGCTCGAACCGTCGGCATCCAGCCCCAGCTCCTGATAATCGTTAAAATCATTCGTCACCGGTGTGATCGTGATCGCCGGATACGAAGATCGATAGATCTGCGCCGGGGTATTCACATCCTCGCGTGCCGTGAAAACAAACCCTGAACCATCCGCGAACCAGATCGGATTACTGAGTGTGAAAAATTCACGTTCGTTCAACGCCGTGATAGTCTTGTGTGCGATGTTAACCTCGGCGACGTCCGTTTTCACCACAAATCCGCTCTTCCGAACGCCCGCGGCCACCAAGATCGTGTCCCCCATTGGCGACCACGAAACTCGAGGGGCAAAGAAACCATATCCCGTCCCGCCCGAACTCAACAGCTGAGTTTCCGCCAATGTTTGAGAATTCGCAATTATTATCGCGTCCTCGCTGGACTTAACAACGTGCCGTACGAAAGCGAATGATTTGCCGTCCGGCGAGAACGTCACGGGGCTGTCAACGTCCTCATTCAGCTTCTTCGGCGTCCCGCCAAGCGTCGGCAGCTGATAAAGCGTGTTCACCGAATTGTCCCGGCTGGCGACGCAATAATATACATGGTCCCCGTCCGGCGAAAAACTCACATGCCGAAGTTCCAGGTCGCCCGGAGGCACGATCGTAACCGTACTGTCCGTCGCCACCTGTCGCACGACAAGGCTCCTACTCCCGCTGTCACCCGCGACGTACGCAAGATACTTACCGTCCGGCGATATCGCAGGCATCATCACACGCCCGTCCGTATTAACCCGCGAGATCTGCGGCCGCTCAAATGCCGCATTTGCCAGCATCACGTTCGTCGGGTACCAATAATACACAGCAGCCGCCGCGATCGCAGCAAGCATCACCGCCACACCCGCAAATGCCGCCAACCGTCCCATACCCGACCGGCCTTCTCGCGTAAAGCTATGCTCACCCGTCGTCAGCAGGTTGGTCTTATTGGCCTGCAGCTCCCCGCTCACCGCGGAATGCAACATCGTCGGATTCTCATTAAAATCGGACGATGACGTAGTGTGCCCCTTCCGCCCGCCGCTATTCGCGTGCTCGATCTCGAGCAGCAATATCTTCACGTCCTCCGCGAGTTCGCTGACGGATTGATAACGGGCCTCGCGCTCCTTCTGCAACGCTTTCTTCAAGATCCGCTGAACTTCCTGCGGTAAGCTATCCGCCAGGTGCCGCGGCGGCACAGGATCTTTATAGATAACAGCCGCGATCGTGTCCGCCGTCGTCTCGCCGTCAAACGGAGCCGCACCCACCAGCATTTCCCACAGCACAACCCCAAGGCTCCAGATGTCCGTCCGTTCATCCACCTCAAGCCCGCGCGCCTGCTCCGGCGACATATACCGCGCACTCCCCATCACCGTGCCCGGCACCGTCTTGCTGCTCGCGCTGCCATCAAGCCCGCCAAGCACGTCCCGCGATTTCGCCAATCCAAAATCGAGCACCTTAACGATCAGGTCGCTCCGCACCATTATGTTCTCGGGCTTGACGTCGCGGTGGATAACCTTAGCCTCGTGCGCCGCGATCAGCCCGTTCGCAGCCTGTTCGATGATCTTGAGCGCACGCGTCAGCGTCAGCCGCTCACGCATTAACAGCTCGCGCAGCGTTATGCCTTCGATGAACTCGGTCGCAAGAAAGCTCCCGTGCTCATTCTCGCCGATCTCGTAGATCGTGATTATATTAGGGTGATTTAACGACGAAACGACCCGCGCTTCCTGGCGAAAGCGCATTCGCCGGTCTTCGTCGCTTACAAATTCGGTCGGGAGCAGCTTGATGGCGACATTGCGGTCCAGCTCGGTGTCGTGGGCCGAATAAACCTCGCCCATGCCGCCCTCGCCGATCTTTGAGGTGATCTCATACCGCCCAAATTGTGTTCCCGCAAACATTTAATCGACGCCTCGCGCTCTCCGTAAAATGAAAACACCGTGTAGCTCGCGTTTATGACAGGAAACTTGCGAATTTCACGGTGCTCAACATCAAGCTCTATTAGTTAAACGAATCAAGAGCTAAGAATGGTTTCAATTATTTTGAAGCTCGCCTCGATCGCCTCATCAAGCTTCTCCGGCTCCGGCCCGCCGCCCTCTGCCATATCGGGCCGGCCCCCGCCGCGTCCGCCCACTATCGGCACGATCTCCTTGACGACATTGCCGGCTTTCACACGGTCCGTAAGATCCGCCGAAACGCGAACGATAATGCTCGCCTTGCCTTCATCCTTACGCCCAAGAATAACAACACCCGATTTCAGCCGAGCCAGCAGCGTATCCGAAAGCTGCCGCTGCCCGTTCGCATCCAGCCCGTCCACGATCTTGCCGAGCACCTTAACGCCGCCGATCTCACGGGCTTCATCACCGCCCGTTCCGTCTGACCCGTTGCCGACTGCACCCGTCGCGATCTTCAACTTAAGATCTTCGATCTCGCGCCGCGTGCGTTTAACCTCTTCCTGCAGCCGTTCGATCGCGTTCGGCAGATTGTCACGCTGTGTTTTCAACGCCTCAAGCGACCTGTCAATGAGCACCTCATCTTCACGGAACCGCCTAAAAGCATCGAGCCCCGTGATCGCTCTGATGCGTCGAACGCCCGATGCGATAGCTTCGTCAGACAAGATTTTGCAGCTGCCGATGTCCCCGGTTGCCCTCACGTGCGTCCCACCGCAAAGTTCCATAGAAAATCTGCCGTCACCCACGCTTAGCACCCGCACGTCCGACCCGTATTTTTCACCGAACATCGCCACGGCCCCGCTGCGCATCGCGTCTTCAAGCGCCATCAGGTTCGTCGCAACTGGTTCATTCTGCAGGATATACCGGTTGACAAGATCTTCGATCTCTCGGATCTCCGCATCCGTCATCGGCTGATAATGCGTAAAATCAAATCGCAAATAGCTTGGAGCCACCACCGACCCCGCCTGCTTCACATGCGTCCCCAGAACCTCTTTCAACGCCGCGTGAACAAGGTGCGTCGCCGTATGATTTCGCCGCGTCGCGTCACGCTTTTCTTCATCCACCACCGCCGTGACCTTATCGCCGACCTTCAACTCGCCGGCCTCCACCATCACCTTGTGAATGACCAGCCCCGCTACCGGCGAAAACGTATCCGAGACCACTGCCTGCATCTCCCCGCCGTCGTTTTTCACCGTAACAAGCCTGCCCGTGTCCCCGACCTGCCCGCCCGATTCCGCATAGAACGGCGTCTCATTCAGCACCACGCTGCCCTGCTCACCTTGGCTTAACGCATCCGCAGCCGAATCTCCCTTAAGGATCGTGACGACCTCCGCGTTCTCAAACCGCGTCGCGTCATAACCATGGAACGCATTTGGCCCAACCTTCTCCAAAATCTGTGCATAGATCGGGCTGATATCCGACTTCCGGTGCGTCTGCCCAATGCCCGACTGCCGCTGCAGCTCCTGCAACGCGTTCTCAAATCGCTCGTTGTAATCCTCTTCGTCAAACGCGATGCCTTTTTCTTCCAGATACACGCGGATCAGATCCCGCGGAGTTCCGTACGTGTCGTAAAGCTTCGCAAGCTTGCGGAACATCTCGCGATCCGGCTCGACGCCCGAATCGAACTGAAACTCGCCAAGCCTTCCGAGCCCAACGGTCATTGTATTCCCAAACCTTTCCTCCTCAAGCCGCACCATCTTGCTGATAAAATCGCGCTGCACGGCAAGCTCCGGAAAAGCTCCGTGCATCTCCTCCACCACCTTATCGCACACCTTGTAAAAGAAAAGCCCGTCCATCCCGAGATGCTCGCGGCCATGATAGATCGCACGCCGCATTATCTTGCGCAGCACATAATTGCGCCCTTCATTCCCCGGCAGGATGCCGTCGGCGATAGAAAAAGCCGTCGAACGCGCGTGGTCCGCTATCACCCGGCAGGCAAACTGCCGACTCTCTGACAAATTATCGTAAACACTCATTGCACCTAGATTATAACAGGAAGCGGCCCCGCCGAACGCCCCATCGGCTGAAATCCAAACGATAATAAGCTAGAATCTTGCGAATGAGTATCAGGCACCTTTTACCGCTCTTTTTGTTAGCCGGATTGGCATGCACACCCGCTGCCGATCCCAACACCAACGCCGCTAAAAACACCGTCGCATCAACTCCCTCGGCAGCACACGGCACTGTAGCCACGCCTATTCCGGCCAAAACCACTGCTGCGTCACCCGAACCCACCGACGCCGAATTCGAAGGCACGGCCGGAATCATCGAAAAGAAGAATCCCAACGTCACTGAGGTCGCGACGCTCCGCGAGGTCCGCTCGGCACGTCACGAAACCTACGACCGCATCGTTTTCGAATTCGCCGGCAGCGAAATGCCGACCTATCACATTGAGTACATCGACAAACCTGTACGCGCCTGCGGTTCCGGCGACGTCGTTCCGTTAGCCGGCGACG
>JACDAK010000207.1 GCA_013695495.1 Blastocatellia bacterium
TTTCGTATCCGCGGTCGATGTGGTACACGCGGTCGATGAGCGTTTCGCCTTCTGCACACAGCCCCGCCAGCACCAGCGACGCAGAAGCCCGCAGGTCCGAAGCGATTACCGGCGCCCCGGTAAGTCTAGTTTTGCCCTTAACTACAGCAGTATTCCCGCTGATCTGGATATCGGCACCGAGCCTGATCAGTTCCGAGGCATGCATAAAGCGGTTCTCAAAGATCGTCTCAGTTATCGTAGCCGTCCCATCTGCCTGAGTCATCAAGGCCATATACTGCGCCTGCATATCCGTCGGGAACCGCGGATGCGGCTCCGTCGTCACATCGCAAGCTCGCAGCCCGCCAGCCGACCTCCGAACGAGCAGGTCCCCGCTTTGCGTCTTGTCGATCTCAACACCCGCCTCTCTCAGCTTGTCGATCACCGCTGCGAGATGATCGGGTCGGCAATTGCCGATCTCAAGTTCTCCGCCGGTTATCGCCGCAGCTACGATAAACGTTCCCGTCTCGATACGATCTGGGATGATCGTGTGTTCCGCCCCGCCGAGTCCCTCGACGCCGTCGATCGTCATCGTAGGCGTGCCGGCTCCCTCGATCTTCGCCCCCATTTTCAGCAGCAATTCCGCAAGGTCGTCGATCTCCGGTTCACACGCGGCGTTTCTGATCACGGTCCGGCCATCCGCGAGCACCGCCGCCATCATCACGTTCTCCGTGCCCGTCACCGTGACCTTTTCGAACTCGATGTCGCCACCCGTCAATCGGCCCTTCGGCGCGGTAGCGACCACGTCGCCCGATTCCAGCGATACGCGTGCGCCAAGCTTTTCAAACGCCGCCAGATGCAGGTCGATTGGCCGCGTTCCGATGGCGCACCCGCCGGGCAGGCTGACCTTGGCCTTCCCAAACCGCGAGAGCAGCGGCCCAAGTGCAAGCACGCTCGCCCGCATCGTCTTCACCAGTTCATACGGAGCCTCAAATGTCCCGATGTTCTTTGCCGTATAGCTATGCGTCCTCAGCGACGGTGTCAGCACCTCTGCACCAAGATCTTCTAGCAAACGGCGCTGCGTGATCAGGTCCTTAACGTAAGGAACATTATGAAGAGTGACCGTTTCCGGCGTCAGCAGCACCGCCGCCAGACACGGCAACGCAGAGTTCTTCGCACCGCTGATCTCAATGCGTCCCTGCAGTGGCTTTCCGCCACGGATCAGAAATTTATCCATAGAGTTATCGATCACATCCCCTTATGGATGCGAAAACCAGATTTTATCACGAAGGTGGAAAGACTTTCACGCGGGAAGTGAGGGGGAACAAGTCGGATAAACTTCAGATCTGGACAACCTTCGGCGCGGCGGGCTTCATCCTATTATCGGCTTGTAACAATTTTAACCGGATAGTTAGAAGCTTTGTTTGGACTAGGGCCGCGGTTATTAGCCCTCCTTGTAACCGCGGCTTTTTTGCACCTATCCGGCAAGTTTTTTAAGGTGTGCTTTTATTTGCCGTCGGTGCCTGTCCTGATGGCCGCCGCACAGTACGAGCCAGTCTTGCGCCGTCATCGGCCCGAATGCCGGGTGGGGAAAGGTCGCTCCCGTTCCGTCGAACGATTCAAAGCTCTGCCGCAATTTCTCAAGCCGCTCCCCGTTTTCACGAAGTTTAGAGAGCGATTCGTCGACCCGGAGCTTTCCGCTCGGCTGCACAAAATCAGGTGCGACTAACTTTACTCGAACACTTTCGGTGGCCTTGCTGACAAAGCTTTCGGATAGCTTCACGGAACCGTCGGAAGTTCGCCCGCCCGCTTCAGAATCACGCAAAAGCTTTCCGCACAATTTAATTATTCCTTCTTCAACCATCGCAACATGTTCAACTATATGGGCGATCGACCACGATTCGCCGTCCGGCACCTTAGACGCAGTTTCCGCGTCTATCTCCGCAACCATACTCATCAGCTTTTCGCGCGAAAGCTCGTTGTAGGCGTAAACATCAGCAACATTTGTGAAGTTCATACGTCAATTTGCGGCGCCCGGAGGCGGCGCCTGAGGTGAAAGTATCAGCCTGTGCCATCGCCGAAAACTCGTAACGCTGTCCGCCTCGTTCACCATCCTTTTGATGAACGCCGTTTGGAAATAAAGTAACTGCTCGTTCGACCAATCGAGGCCGACGATCGGGTTAAAGGACACTAGCGATGCCGGATCTGGCAGCGTTGCCGGTCCTTCCGGTTTTGCCGCGTTCGCGTTCGCATCCGGTTCGGCTCCCGGCGGTGCGTTCAGCTGCTCTGCCTGCGAACGGTCAAATGCCTGCGACGAGATCAAAAGTGCGTTCCGCAAAGGAACTGCCGCCTGCGTCGGGTTCGTTCCGACCGCATCATAAATACGGATCTGAGTATCAAACCCTGTTGCGACCTTAGCTGAGTCGGGCGACCACACGGGCCGGACCGCCGTCAACGCGTCGTCCAACCGCCGCTCGCGGCCGTTTCTTTCAACTATCCGCGGCCGACCCAACGGGATAAACATTTCGCCGTTACGCTCAGCCAAAGCCTCCAGATACTGCCATTCGCGGGCGGTCGCGGCCAGTGCCGCTAGCATCGAGCTGTCAGGCGACCACGCGTAGTAAAAGTACATTAGCCCCTCACTCTGCGTGATCGGCCGTACGTTTCCGCCGTCCGCATCCGCCAGATAGAGCTGCTCAGTTCGAAACGCCAGAATGCCCGTCGGCGCCTCGGGTGTAGCCTCTGCCGCGGGGGGTGCTTCCGGCTGCTCAGGTGCGGGCGTCGGCTCTTCCGGAACCACGTCAGTTATCGGGCCTTCGGGTGTCGGTTCGGTCGCGGGTGTTGCCGAACCCTCAGCCATCTCGTCCTGTGCCGCCCGGATCATCGCTACAAAAGCGACCGCGGTCGAATCAGGCGACCACACGATCGTGTCCCGAAAATGCACCGCCATCACATCCGGCGTTATCTTGTTCAGCAGCCGCCCGTCGGCGGTGTACATGTCCAGCCGAAACTCCGCCGGCAGATCGCCGGTCCGGTGATAGATCGCGAGCACCCGCCGTTTGTCCGGCGATACAAGGGTTCGGTCTACGATTTCGTCCGGCCGGCTTATCTCAAAATGCGCCTGCACAGGCGGGTCAACAAGAGCCTGCTTTTCCGCCACCTCCACCTCGGGAGCCGGCACATCGGCCTCATAGACATAGTTCAGCATCACCGCCGGAACGCCGCGCAGCGATGTCGGCAGCCCACCCTCGGTCATCGGCTGAGGTTCGCCGCAAGCGACTGCCAGCAAGCTTGACGCCACCACGGCCAGAAAAACGAATCGTTTTATCATTTCGAACAGACTAAAGATCAGCCCCTAAATATAGTTTGTATGCACGACGCTGTGCTGCGGTCGGTGTTGCAACGGGTTCGATCGAATACTCGCCGCGTTTATTTGCCCCTAGTCTGAAATCGATCTCGCGCAGTTCGTCGCGAGTAAATATCGTCAGCTTCACGGTCTGGTTCGGCTGCATTTCACCCAGGTAGCGCTGAAGAAATGCCTGCGTCGCGCGGTGCCCGTCGATCGCGACGATCTGGTCCCCCACCATCAGCCCCTGCTCGAACGCAGGCGTATCCGAGGCAACCACCCTAACATTCAGCCGCCCCGCGTCTTCGACCAGATCTGCACCTATGTAGGCACGCTTTGCGTTCGGCTGCGAAACCGCCAGCCGCAGCCCGACGTGCGAGAGGATCGCGTTATAATCTATCTCTGCACGTCCGCTGACGTACCGCGCAAAGAAATCGTCGAGGCTTCTGCCCGCCATCTTTTCTGCTGCCTGCTGAAAGTCTGCCGGTGTGAAGTTGCGGTTCTTTTTATAAAACTCGTCGTACATAAACCGCATCACGTCGTCCAAAGACCGCTGATCATTAGACGCCTGACGGATCGCTATATCGAGCATCATGTTCACGATCTCACCTTTATCGTAATACGAGATCTGGTTATTTATCGAGTTCTGGTCCTGCCGGTAATATTTTATCCAGGCGTCAAGGCTCGATTCTTCCAGGCTCGTTTGAAATCGGCCGGGCCTGTTCTGCAATGCCTGTATCAGACTCGCTTTCGTTTCCAAAACTTCTCTATCTGTAACCAGCCCCGCTCGCCGCAGCATAACGCCTTCGTAATAGGCGGTCGTCCCCTCAGCTACCCACAGAAGTTTTGTGTAGTTCTCGTTCTCGTAATCGAAAGGCCCCAACGCATCCGGCCGGATGCGTTTCACATTCCAAAGATGGAAATACTCATGCGCGACCAAATTCAAAAACGCGATGTATTGCGACCGCGGCTTAAACCCGAACCGGTTCCACTGCAGCGCCGTCGAATTCAAATGCTCCAAACCCCCGCGTCCACGTAGGTTGAGAATTATCAAATAATCATCCGTCGGCATTTCGCCAAAGATCTTCACCGCTTCATTGGCGATCTTAGCCGTGTCGATGCCGATCTGCTTCATGTCATAGTTGCCTTCGCCCGTTATGACAAGGCGATGCGGCTTCCCGGCGGCTGTGAACGTGTGCTCCTTAAAATCGCTTACCTCAAAGGGAGAATCATAAAGAATGTCGTAATTAGGAGCGCGAAACGTATTCTCCGCACCCGCCACCGGCGCTAGGCCCGTTGCCACTCTCCAGTTGCCGTAAGGCTTGACCGTGATCGTTGATTCTGCCTGAAGCTGACCATCGGGGAAAAGCAAGAGCGCGGCATTATTCCAAAAGGCGTGCTCGTCGTTGAGCTCGTTTGTGCGGACCGTCAGCTCATTTGAATACACCTTGTAGCGTGCGACCACCTCACGGGCTCCGCCGGTCTGTATCCGCCACGTGTTCTTATTTATCTTCTCCCACTGCAGATCGCCGCCGGCTCCTGCCGCCGATCCGAAATCCTGCACATGACGAGCATATTCGCGCACAAGATAACTACCGGGAGTCCAAACGGGCATCTTCAGGTCAAGCTGCGCCGGCATCTGCTGCCAGCGGACGCGCATTTCAACTTCTAAAAGGTGCGTTGTCGGCCGCGACATCGATACAACATAGCTAATGTCCGGCTGGACCTGGATTGGAACCGGGTTCGATTCTGCTCCAACCTTGGCGTCTGCTTCTTTATACATACCAAATAATAGAGCTGTAAAAATAGTTGTAAATAGTATGCACCGCGTCAGCTTATTCATTCTAAGTTAGTGTTCCTCCCGATTTTCCAAGTTACTTAATTCTACTATGTTTCAACAGTTTGCTAAACTTTGTGTTTCGCGCACGTGGGCAAATAGCAGATGACGACCGAGCAAGCACAACCGACCGAGAAATTTTTCACGCCGCCGTTGATCATCATCTACGTAACCGTGTTCATCGACCTCATCGGGTTCGGCATGGTCATACCGATTCTGCCGTTCTATGCGAACACGGCCCCCTTCAACGCCACACCTTTTGAGATCGGCGTTCTCTTTGCGATCTATTCGTTGATGCAGTTCATCTTTTCGCCTATTCTCGGCCGCCTTTCTGACAGGTACGGACGCCGCCCGATCCTCTTCATCAGCCTGCTTGGCTCTGCCGTCGGCTATTTCGTGATCGGCGCTGCAACTACCCTTTTCATGGTATTTCTCGGCCGCGTCATCGGCGGCATCACCGGTGCCAATATCTCGACCGCACAGGCATACATTGCCGACACGACATCACGCGCAAACCGTGCTAAAGGGATGGGGCTTTTTGGTGCGATGTTCGGGCTCGGTTTCATTTTGGGCCCCGCGATCGCCGGCGTTCTCAGTAAGTACGGCGTCCACGTCCCGTTCTTCGTGGCGGCCGTACTGGCGTTGACTAATGCGATAGCGCTCTATTTTATCCTTCCCGAATCCATCAAGCCCGGCGCCGCCCGTGTCCGGCCCAATCGTCTCGTCGAACTGGTTGCGTCGCTCAAGCAGAAAGATTTCGGCATGATCAATCTGCTCTACTTTCTGCTCGTTACCGCCTTCTCGATCATGACCTACGCCTTTGTGCTTTTCACCGCACACCGGTTTGGCTATAACGCCGAGCAAAACGGCTATCTCTTTGCATTTGTAGGGTTTGTCTCTATCATCGGGCAGGGCGTTCTGTTCAATCGCCTTACGGCGCGATTTGGCGAAGCGCGCCTGACGATCGCCGGCTGCTTGATGATGGCGATCAGCTTATTCTTTATGCCTGCTATCGGACCCGCATATGGGGGTCTCGTCGGGCTGCTCGTGGCGTGCGCGGTTCTGTCGTTCGGCAACTCGCTCGCTTCGCCTGCCGTTACAAGCATCGTTTCGAAGATCTCGCCTGAGGAAGAGCAGGGAAGTTCTCTCGGCATAATGCAGTCGGGCGCGAGCCTCGCCCGCGCGGTTGGCCCTATGATCGGCGGCGTTCTGCTCAATAACGCGGTGAACCAGATCGACGACGCATCCATTCAGCGCACGTTTTGGACGGCATCGTTCATAATGCTCGTCGCTCTCGGAACTTCGGTCTATGTTGCCAGGATCTTGAGGAGTGAAGCGCAACCGGTCTGAAAACGCCTAACCGGCGATGCGTTGCCGCTGTGTTGTAGCGGCGGGAAAGACTAGCCGGAACGTCGTGCCGCCGCCCTCGCGGCTGCGTGCCTCGATCGTCCCCGAATGCTCCTGAACAATTCCGTATGTCACCGCGAGTCCCAGTCCGGTACCGTTCCCAACGCCTTTCGTCGTGAAGAACGGGTCAAATATCTTGTTCAAATTCTCTGCCGGGATACCAACGCCGTCGTCCGAAACCTCGATGATCACCTCTCCGCTTTCACTTTCAAACGTGCAAAGCGAGATGGTTCCGCCGTTGATCACTGCGTCGCGAGCGTTGATTATGAGGTTGGTGAAAACTTGCTGAAGCTTGCCCGCGCTTGCAAGGATTCGCGGCGGAGCTGCCGCGTATTTTTTCTCGATCTCAATGCCCGACGATCGGAATTGCGGCTCAAGCAGCTGCATAGTGTCTTCCATCAGCTGGTTTATGTCCACTTCCGCCCATTCGGTCGCATTGCCGGTACGCGAAAAGTTCAAAAGGTTCCCCACGATGTCCGTCGCCCGCTCAGTTTGCCGCTGCATTTTTTGCAGCAGTGCGTGCTTCGGATCAGTTTCCGGAACCATTCCAAGCAGCATCTGTGTATAGCTCGAAACACCGGTCAGCGGCGTATTTACCTCGTGTGCGACACCCGCCGCCAGCAGCCCGATGCTCGAGAGCTTCTCGTTCTGCTGCAGGTTCTCTTCTAGCTTTACGCGTGCCGTAACATTTTCGAAAACGATGATCGCACCGGTCTGTTCCGTCGTGACCGACCGCAGCGGAGCAACCGCGACATTCATCATCAGCGGCTGGCCAAATGCATCGCTCGCCGGCAGCTTGTACGCGTTCCTGATCTCCGTCAAATGCCACCGGTGCTTGCCAAGTATCGTGCTGAGATTCGCCGCAAAATCTTCGTCAAAGATCTCTTCGACCACCCGTCCCACAACCTCATCGCGGGACATCGTGAACATATCCTCGAACGGGCCGTTGCACCGCGTAACGCGGCCGTTCTCATCGACGGCTAGCAACCCGACGTTTACAGATTCGATGATCGACTCGTTGAATTCTTTTAGCAGGGCCAACTCTTCCGTGTGCGACTGCTGTTCCTGATATAGCCTCGCGTTCTCTATCGCCACCGCTATGTAGCCCGCCAGCGCTTTAAGTATCTCGAGGTCTTCGGAAGAGAGCAGCGAACCGTCGCTGGCGCGACCCAGCCCGATCATCGCGACCATCTTACTTCGGACCACACAAGGCACGTAATAATGAAGCTCCTGCCGCACCGGCAGTTTCGAACCGTTGCCGTTACCGTTCCCGTTGCTGCTAGTGCCCGTCAAACCGCCGTCGAAAAATTCGACCTCGTCCGCCCGCACCACACCGGTCGTGGCAGACTTTGTTCTGATAACGTTCTTGAAATCCTTGGGGATCTGGTAATCGTTGCTCAGCCCGATGGCCTTCGCTATCTGATATTTTTCGGGGTTGCGCTCGTCCTCAATAAACACCGCAACCTTTTCAACGTCCAAAACCTGCACCAGCCGCTCAGTTAGGGCGTCAAGCAGCGGCCCCATCGCGGTGGTTGCCGAGAGCGTGCGGCCAAAATCGAGAAGGCCCTGCCGAAGGTCGTAACGTTCGCCGTAAAAATATCTGTTCGCCCGCTCCTGCAGAAAATTCTTTAGCGGCTCGCTGAGCATGATGATGCCGGCCATTGCAATGACCGCGATCAACGCCCGCAGTGCGATCTCCGTGGACGAAAGATTGTTGCCGACCGCAAGGAAGACCAGCCCGAGCGCTACTCCGCCGACCATCATCGCGATGGCCATCGTCGTCATGGCATATACCAACGCACGCCGCACGACTACGTCGACGTCCATCAAACGGTACCGCACGACCGAATGGCCAAAGCTAAGCGGTATGAGCGCCAGCGGCAGCGTCGTCAAAGCTGCAGACAGCGTATCCTCAGGCAGATAGATAAATCGTCGGGCGATCTGAAACCCTAGTATCGGCAATATCGAAACGATCGTCCCGAACATCGCCCACTTCAGCCGCTGCCGCACAAGCGCCTGTGGCGTGCTCATGTATCGCCAAAAGAGCAGTCCCGCGCCGGTTGATATACCCGCAACGAAGTGGATCAGCAATGCCTGGTTGAGCAACGGAAGCACCCGATTTCGATCCAGAAAGCTGATCAAGCTCAATGCCCATGCCTCGGGCAGGATAAACGGCGATAAGAAGAATACGAGATGCGCCGCAACTATGAGCGTCGCCGGGGCATACAGAAGATAGGTCTTCCAGGGCTTCTTGTCAATAACTTCGCTGCGTACCGGATAGCGCAGGCAAAAATGCATGAAAAGCGCCACGAAAAACGCGAACGCCATGGTATCAAGCAGCTGAACGGCAAGGTCAAAATCGCGCGCCAGGCCCAGTGGTGCATAAACATGAAAGACGAACGCCGCCAGACACAGCGTCGCAAAATGCAGAACGAATGGTGAACGGCTCCCCTGCTTGAACAGCACGAACATTCCTACGCCAAGCCAAACCAGCCCGACTATCGCTAGAAGGATAAGCGACGCCGTCCATCGCGGGACCGAGTCGATCCCGGTCAGATCAGAAAAATAAAGATTATTCGCAAAGGAGTATTGCTTTTGGTAGTGGTAGGTCAGGTTGCCGCCGACGCCTGCGGCTTCAAGGTACATCTGCACATCGCCCGAGGCTATGACCTCATCAAAGGTTTCACCGTCTAGGCTGATGCTCAAAAGCTTATCACCCGGTGAGATTCCGGCGCGAGCCCCGGCGAAGCCCGGAAGCACCTTTTCAGCATGGACGCCGCCCGACTTCTGCACCCACATCACACCATCGGTCGGCGGCAGCGGACGGTTCATCCGTTCCGACAGGTTGAGAGCGCCGCCCGCGACGAAAAGTACCGTCACGACCAGCCAAATCAGACTCCAACCTGTCAAGACCTTGTTCATCGTCAAAAATGAGACACTGAGCCATTGGAATAATAAGGCAAAATTTGTTCCAACGACTTACCGGCCATTCGATGCCCAAATCACACAAAATAAAGGCATTTTTCTCATCTTTGCTGGCGAGAGCCGGGGTGCCATCACGGTCAGCATTCAGCTTTTTGTTCTGCCGTCCGAGATTTTGGAAAAAATAACGCCGCCAAACTCACTGTTTGGACGGCGAAACCTGCTCGGCAGTCGTTATAACTATCTATCGATCGGTCTAAAAACGAACCATAATTCCACCGCGAAGCGAACGCCGCTGGCTGTTGAGCCGTAAACTTCCCTCATCGCCCAACACGCCAGATTGAAGATCAAACACGTTGCGTGCATCAAAGACCGCTTCGGCGTGGAAAGGCAGTCCAAGCGTCGGCAGCGTCTGCGTGATCAGAACGCTAAGGCTCGGGTCGTATATCGCAAGCCGTCCTTGAAAAGGGTCGATCGCGAACACCGTCGCATCCGGCGACAAGCGGTAAATGGTCCGGATCGTTGTGCCCGTCCTCAGATCCGCTTCGATTTGGCCGAAGAACGTCTGGAAAAAGTCGTTTTGGAACAGGTCTGCCGGATTCGTTATCCCCTCCGAACTAAGTTTTTGACCGCGTCCAAGGCTGTAGCCCGCCGAGGCGGTCAGGTGTCCGTTCAGCCTGCGCGTATAAACCAATCGCAGGCCTTGAGCATTCCCCTGCTGGTTGCCGACCATGTCGCTGATCGCGTCGCCGACCCCGTCAAACGGCATGGCCGCAAAGCCTACGCCTTTCGATGAGGTCATATCAAAGAATGCGTTCA